>JANQFN010000200.1 GCA_028277825.1 Desulfarculaceae bacterium | reverse complement strand
AATGGACCCGAAAGAACTTGAAGCGCTGAAAGACCCGAAAAATATAATCGCCCGGACCCACGAAGGCCGGAACGTCTTTCAAATTGGCTGGAAGGAGATAGGCCCCGGCTTGGACCCCTCCCCGCTGGTACGTGTTGAGAGGGAGGACGGCTCCCTGTCGTGACCGCGCGCCCTGGACACCCTAGCGAAGTATATGGGCCAAAAATTGGCCGTCCCGCCCCCTAATATCCCCTCCTAGGCCAACGGAGCCAGCGCCTAATGGCCTCACAAGCCCTCTCTATGTCTAAACCCAACCCAGGCAATATAGCGCCAGAATTGCCTTTTTTGATGTCAACGTTGAGTTAATACCCTAGGCCCCTTGGCCTTGATGATTCTATTGCGGTAGCCCTTTAGGCAACTCAAACCCAGTTATCGATATCTCAAAACCAATATCTTCTTCAGTGCCCCTATAATAGATTGATTGAGATTCGTCAGTAATACAAATTCCAGAACCGATCTCATTTTGGAACTCTACCGTCCCATCCAAAAGACCAGAGCTAAATATATCCACTTTCACAAATATTTTGATACTGCCAAACCTGGGCATATCGGTTGCTGTTCTAACAAATTTAGTTGGCGCTACGGTGGTATAAAGTATGTTAATTCCTCCATCCTTAAATATCATGTTGTTATTTATAATCTTAAAGGGCCTTATCTCTATACCTGTCATACTATTTTCATCATTATAGGTTTCCTTCGTTGGTAGAATACCAATGCAAATGGTTTTTCCATCTCCGCGCAAAAACCACGCACTCAAGTCCTCCCGATAGGTTGGCGCCTCCTGCAAGATTAACAAGTTTTCCCTTGATAATTTTCCGCTGTGTGTGGGTAATAAAATATACAAGTACTGCCACCAGCCATCTCCGGTTTTGTCTATCTCAGAATATATTGGAGTTTCGAGATTGTACTTCATATTTCCAAATACAATAGAACCTGAACCAATAGAGAACTTCGTTTCTCCTGCCTTCTTTAGAGTAAAACCTCTTGCAGTAACTTGTGCATGAAATCCGCCCAGTTTTTTCTGATCATCTTTTAGGTTACCGTGCTGCTTCTCGGCTAGTTCTTTCGTGCCCTCGGGTATCGTGCGAACCTTGGAATACCAATAATAACAGCCCACAGCAGCAAAAATAGCAATAATTATGAACACTAATAAGATCGCTAAGCCCTTGTGATCTGAGTAAAGTAAACTAGCGATAATTCCCAAAATGGTTATGATTGCTCCAGAAACCCATAATATGTATGCCATTGACAACTCCCGAATCTTCTACAAAGAATCTATCATGTTTCCCTCTTCTCTGTATACTCGTTGCACCCATTCGCATTTACTATCAAGGCATCGAGCCCGACTGGAATACTGCCGCTTCAAGGATGCTTGCCCTTAACCATCTCAATTCTTAGGCACTGGAGTCCTGGAGGGGCATGCCTACCCCTCATCTGTACCTACTCCACACACAGCCAAATGCACGCCGGAGAATAATTCAAAGAGCTTTATATAATTATTAAACAGAGGTATTATATTTATAGGAATTAAGACGGGAGGACCCTATGAAGAAAAGATTTGTTGCCTATTACCGGGTAAGCACCCAGCGCCAGGGGGTGAGCGGCCTTGGTCTAGAGGCCCAACAGAAGGCCGTCCTGGACTTCCTGAACGGGAATGGCTGGGAGATGGTAGTCGAGTTCACCGAAGTTGAGAGCGGCAAACGCTCTGACCGCCCGGAGCTAGCCGCCGCTCTTAAGGTGTGCCGAAAGGAAAAGGCCTGCCTCCTGATAGCCAAGTTAGACCGCCTAGCCCGCAACGTGCACTTTATCTCCGGTCTAATGGAGAGCGGGGTAGACTTCGTGGCCGTAGATATGCCCGAGGCTAATAAGCTCACGGTTCACATAATCGCCGCTATGGCTGAGTACGAGCGGGAGATGATCAGCACCCGGACTAAAGCCGCCCTAGCGGCCGCAAAAGAGCGGGGGGTGAAGTTGGGGAATCCCCGCCTAGAGGCGGCCCGGCCCGCCGCCTGGGAAGCAAATAAAGCACGCGCCCAGGAGCGGGCGGAAAGGGTTCTCCCCCTGATTCAGGGAATCCGGGACAGCGCCGGTATTACCTCCCTGGCCGGTATTGCTGAGGTCCTTAACCTCCGAGGGGTCCCTACTCCCCGAGGGGGCAAGTGGTACGCCGCGTCCGTCCGCAATGTCCTAGCGAGGAGCTAGACTTACACTATTAATAATTGTAGGCATCTTTTTGCGACAACAAAGAGTCTAACTTATTATACGGTCTACAATTTATATGCATACTAAACCAACATTATCATCTCATTTAGTCTTCATCGACATCATCCAAATCTGCATATGGTAATCTCAATTTATTATCTTCAACTACATTCCCGCGTAGTGATCCACTGAGGTCACTGGGAAAGTCATCGTAACTTCCCCTATTTCTAATCAAACGATCTTCAAAGCTCATATCGACATTTGTACCCCTCCATTCGAACCACGTCGATAGTGTTTTTGATCCGAGCATGGTTTCTCTTTTTATCTTTGCCATGATTTTTCTCCGCAATATCAGTTAAGTGCTTTGTTGACAATGTCGTTGCGATGCATAACATTACCTACGAATGCTTTATAAAATTGAATTAATGTTTGCTCTACAAATGATTTACGATCGTTATATTCTTCGGTCATGACATATAGCCCGCAATCATTAGAACATGTAGCAAATGATATTATTCCCACAACCATCCCTTCATCTGGAGGATACATTATTGGTATTGAATATATTAATTTATATTTTTTCTTTTGTGTATTGGTACAAACACCCGCTTCTTTATAAACAGGAGGCGTTCTTAGGTCAGGTAATTGTTCTGAATATAAAACAGGCTCTTTCCTCCTTAGTGCCTGACCTGCAACACCCTCTCCGTTAGCAAATTTTAAATCCCAAACTTCATCATCTTCGGGATAAAGACCATCTTGGCACGCAGACATAGCAACTACGTTTAAATTACGATTTATGTCATCAAACCCTAGCAAAGAGATTTCGTAGTTATGCCTCAATTCCTCTTGACCGTATAATTTAGGCACATTAAATATATCTCTAAGTTGCCCTAATTGCGTTTCGACTTGGTTTTTTTCTTCATCATTCAATGACAAAGTAGCTTCTCTGATTGTCCTAGCTTCTGCGACTTGGCTTCCTTTCATATTTCTAGTTAAACCACCATCTTGCAAATCCCATTTTATCTTATATGTAAAAGAGGGTAAAGGTTTGTCAATGGCGAATGTAATAACATTAGTGTTTTTATTATAAATTAATTGATTTCTAGCGTATTTCGTTTCTCGATGGTCAATATCTCCCTCCCCCTCCGCTTTCATTGCCTCCACAATCACGTTATTTGGTTGAAAATTTTCGGGGAACTTAACGCATACATTAAGACGATCAGCCTTAATTTTCGCAGTAAAAGCTACGAATTCGAGAGGTTGATCAGGAGGCATATCTCTTGCGTCAAAATAAAAGGCATTACCTATGAGCCAATGCAAGTCCATGGAAATCTTACTGTCAGACAAGGGTGGTGTAAATATGTAACGTCCTGCGATCTTCCCATCTGGAGCTTCTTCATCAATTGAAAAAGCTACCAAATGATCCTCATTTTTTGATTCAATTTTGGGCTCTAAGTACAAACTGGTGTCCGGCCACCAGAATTCATCTGGCATATGGTCAACGGCGTTTTCAGATTTACATTCCAATTTTCTATAACTTTTGTCCCATTCTACGTCTCCGTTAGATAGTATATTGCATGAGTGTGTAAGGGACTCACACCTGAATTCATGCTCTAGCTCCTTTGCGTATTGTACATACCTATTATTATGTATTTCTTGTTCGCTCAACAGTTGAAATGCTGGCTTCCAAGAATCATACAAGGTATTATTTGACGCATAATGTTTTGCACTGATACCCCCCTCTTTATCTAAATATATCATATTATACGAGTTAAGTTTATCAGAATCATTGGCTGAGCCTGCCGCAATAATACCTAAGTTTACAGGCAAACCATTTTCTCCCAAATAACCAACACGTGTAATACCGGGATAATGTTTGTGTCCATGCAAAATTAAATCAATATTAAAGCTCGCCAAAGTTTTCAAAAGAAAGCCAGAATTCTTAAGGACCATGAATTCTTCACTACCCACGTAATTATTTCCTTCTGTCTCTGCAATCGGCATTACATGATGGTGCAAGGCGGCCACTTTTACCGACAATGAAAACTCGTCACTCTGATCCCATTCATTATATTTGTCCCGCAATTCTGTTAGTACGGCATTCTTTCCAACTTGACCCGTGGCCGCATTTATTTTCCAATCAGAAGCCACATTTGAATCTAATAGACAAATGGCCACACAAATATCATTATTTATATATAAGTCACTTCTAAAAAAATCCCCAAAAATATCATTAAACTGTTCTGCACTGTAATCGCTAGTGAAAACTCCATGAAATCTATAATCATGATTACCCGGGACAACAAATAAACCTTCTTGAGGATCAATGGAACAAGCACTACATAGACCTAACAAATATTCTTTACATTCTTTGTAAGCTAGTTTAACAGCATTATTAGTCATCACATTATAGCGGGACATGAGGGAACTTAAATTTAAGGGATTGTCTATTAAATCTCCAGTAACGACAATTATATCGGCACCATTATTTACTATGCTATCCTGAAGTGCTGTATATTCAAATTGTGATCCGTAGCCTTCCTTTGGCAAAAAATGCAAATCTGAAATGTGAGCTATTTTTACCATCGAAGCCCCCTAAAACAGACGAAAGTAATTCAAGCCCCCTAAGGAAAAAATCTAGCCAGTGCATCTCATTAAGATAATTACAATAATATCACTCCCTGAACTACTTATACAGTTCACTCCTTAATTATTCCCTATAGCACAAAGGCACAACAAAAAGCAATTAATTCGAGAGGAGCTAGAATTAATTAATTATCATATGGTTGTGACTATTGTTTGATCACCTCCCCCTAGTAATCGATCTCCTTCTTGGTATATACAGTACCAAATCTTATTGTCATGAAGGTTGAAGGCGCATTCTTTCATTTTCTAAGAAATTGTTTCTGCTAGCCTCCGATCCTTCTCCCAAGATACCACTCCCGCTACCAAGTTGTCTTACAATTACTCTTTACGACGGTCGGGAAATATGCCCGCAAGTTGCTTGCTACTAAATTTTTTCATTTTTTATTGGTCTGTCATTACACAAGGTTAGACCCCAAAACCTCGATTTTCATACTTTCTGGCCATCTGGAAAATCGGACTCAAGGCTATAATAGGCATAAATAATGCCCCGCTAGGCATGTCGGCACGGGACTTTTGCCTCCTTCCACCCGTACCAGTCCGCACCCTCTTAGAGGAATTGGGAGGGGCGGCCAATACGGGACCTCCCCTTCTTCATCCTCGCGAGGGTTGAAGCCCGTAAGGTCCCAGCGTCACATGGACCGGGACCTATTGCCGAGGCCTTGCCCTTTTGGTTTTACCGAATTGGCCAAGGGGGTATGAAGGCCTCATTGTGAGGCCCGTCTGGGGCCTTATGCAAGGCGCGGTGCCCTCTAGGGCCGTAAGCGCCGGGCCCCCTCCCCAGGCTTTTTGCCCTTGGGGGAGGGGATTTTTTTTGGCTTGAGGAAGGGAGGTTTTTCTGAAGAGGAGCCCCAGGAGGCCCCGCCGCTGAAAACGGCCAGAACTACTATATCTTGTCATTTCAGTCTCTTGGGACCCATAAATGTAGTAGTTTATGGACCTAAAAAAGACTAGATTTTTCGTTAGGCGGGGTATAGCCTAGAACTATAAAAAGCCTACGCCCAGGAACTTGCTTGGCGGCTGACCTGGGCGCAGGGGATAGGCAAGAAACACTTGCCTTATCTGATTATCAAATTACTATCCCTGCGCCCTTTCCGTCAAGCCTCCTGAGTCCTAGGAGGCAAGAAATGCCAAGTGGTCGAACAATAACCTCTCCTACCGTAGCGCCGGAGCGATTTGACGCTATTGAGGAGAGCCGCAAACTGATAGGGCTCTCCAAGGCTGAGATAGCTCGGCGCTTGAAGGTTTCCCAGCCCTCCGTTGTTCTATGGTTCAACGGGAAGGGGCGGCTTTCTGAGGAGCGGGCAGACCAGATTGAAAAGGTGCTGGTGGACTACGCGGATCAGCATCTAGCCTACGCCCCGACAACCCACGTCCTGGTTAATAAGCTTTTGGGGCGCGTTGTGGAGTGGGTGGCGGAGGACGAGAACAAGAAGTCGAACAGGGAGGACCCGTGATGACGCAAAATAATCTTAAATTTGCCGCTTTGGTTAGAGTGTCCACCGAGACTCAGGAGATGCACAGGGAAAGCATTCCGGTACAAAAACAGAAAATTAAAGAATGCGTCTTCTCAATGGGGGGTCAAGTGGAGAGATGGTACTCCGGTCAAGAGCATGCTACTCCTGATTCGGAACGCGCCAACTTTGACCGATTACTCGAAGATGCATCGAATTGTCTATTTGACGCAGTAATGGTTACCGATCTTTCAAGATGGTCAAGAGACAACATTCGTAACGAACAAGCTTTGAGGCATTTGCAGGCTCATGGCATACGTTTCTTTGCCGGCACAACTGAGTACGATCTTAACAATCCAGAAAGCTTTCTCGTACTTCAATTCGGTGCTGTCATTGGCCAGTTCCATGCTCGCCAACAATCAATAAAATCAATTTTGTCGCGAATAGAAAGGGCCAAACAGAACAAACCAAGCGTCGGCAAATTGCCTTATGGAAGAACTTGGGATGCAGTAAATGGCTGGGACACCATTCCCAGAGAGCATAAAAAACTCAGAGCTATGGCTGAGGATTATTTACAGAACAACATCGGATTTGATGCACTAGGGGCTAAATGGGGCATGGCAGGCCAAACAGCTTGGAGGAGGCTGTGTGTAACCTCCGGCTCTGTCTGGGAGCAACATTTTTGCTTAAAATCCGCTGGTATTGAGGAAGTGGTGTCAACTAAGGTACCGCCCCTGCTGGATGATACGACGATATCAGCTATTAAAGCAAAAGCTCAAGCCAGAAGAACTTATGCTCGCGGAAAACAAAAGAACCAATATCTATTTGGAAGGAAGATCTATAGCACGGTCGACGGACGTGCCCTCACCGGTACGACTAACGCGAACGGCACTCGCAGTTATAGGACGTATCGAAAGCCCAGTGTGGGCAATTTCTATGTCAATGCGGATCAAATAGAATACGCCGTTCTTTCAGAGTTGGGTCGAGTCTTGGCCGATGACAAATCTTTTTTCCAGGCAGTGCTTGACGGGCATGGTTCATCCGAGGTTCATAAAGAACAATTAGACAAACGAAAGACTATTACTTTGAAACGAAAGCAAAATTTGGAGCTTAAATTTAGTCGATTAGTAAATGCTATATCAGAGGACATCATTGGCGGGCCAATAGCAAAAAGGAAAGCACAAGAGCTTGAAGCTGAACTGAAAGAATGTCGAACTGAGCTAGCATCGATCAATCACGATATGGAAAATATTCCCAAACAAAGAGACTTAGAGAGGCAAAGAAAATATGCATTTGATCAAGTAACGTCTAGGGGACCTACAGTAGATGATGTTAGGCCATCCGCAGTTCGTAGCCACCTAACATCTGGTCTTGGTTTTGATCAAAACATCATAAACGCTATATATGGCGGTAAAGATCCTCATGGTAAGCGATTCGGAGTTTACATCACTCCCCACTTGGACGGTCCTCGTCGCTGGTACGAATTTGAAGCTTATGGCAAATTGGGCACGATAACTGGTGAACTTTATTCACGCAGCTTAGAACCCCCAGCAGCCCAACATCAAGTTGGTTCATTTCATACACAAGTCAATTCATTACGTGGGAAGGTACGAGACAATCTTGCGCTAAAGTACGTTCACCCACACAAAACTACATTTGTTAGGCGAGCACGTGGGAGGTGATGGCCAACTGGCCGAAAGTGGCGTCGGAGCGGGGCTTTTCGCCGTACTGTGCCCCGTCGCCCAGGCCGTAGGTCGCGGTGTCGGTGGCCTCGGGCACCCAGTAGGCGGTGAGGCCGCCGGAGACGGTGGGGAAGGTGATCTGGTTGGAGGCCATGGGCACCTCGCGGCAAAGCTCCTTGATGGCGCTGTAGTGGTTCACCAGGTTGAGGACCTCGCCGGACTCCTCAGTGGGCACCAGGTAGCCGCCGGCGGTGGTGGCGCCTTCGCGCAAGTCCTTGGCTTTGGCCGGGGCCACCTGCTTCAAGTCCGGCCCGGCCACGCTGACCATCTGATCCGGCTCCAGGTGCTTGGGCGCCTGGCCCTGGCCCAGACGGCGCACGTCGCCCAAGTATTTGGACAGGCCCACGCCAGGAGCGGGCATTTGCGCGCCCAGGCCGATCTGTTTGGTTTCCACCGCTGAGAGCGCCTTTTCCAGGCGGGAGTCGATCAGGCCCTTTACGGTGCGCTCATCCAGCTCCAGGCCGGTGGCATCTTCCAGCAGTTGTATGATCATCTTGTCTTTCATGGGGATTCTCCTTGTCTAAAGCTTTAGTCGATCAGGCCGCGGTGGTAGTCCAGGCGGCGCTGGACCAGGCCGTCCAGGGCCAGTCTCACCAGGGCCCTTCTGGCCGCGGCAGCGGCCAGGGGGGATTTGCGCCCCAGGGTCTGCTCCGGGGGTTGGGGTGCGCTGCGCTGAGCCGGGGTCAGGGGTTGCGGCAGACCAGCCAGGCCCAGGGAAACCAGGGCCTCGGGATTGGCCGGCAGGGTCACGCAGGATATTTCATAAAGCTCTTGCTTTAAGTAGCGGGTGCCGGTGAGGGCGCGTCCCTCGATCCGGTGGGTGACCAGCTCACTCTCCAGAGGCGCAAAACCCACGGAGAAGGCCTGCAAGAAACCGCCCTGGTAGAGCCGGTAGATGGTGTCGGCAAAGGCGTATTCCTCGGCGGTGGGGAACTGGGCCTTGAACCAGAGCTTGCCGCCGGCCACCTTGATGTCCCGGGCACGGGCCACCGGCGGGCTGTTGTAGTCATGGGCCCAGGGTATGACGGGGTTTTTCATGAAATTTTTGAAATCCCAGCCACTTGGATCGATGACGTCTCCCTGGCGGTCCACCTGACCGTTGGAGGCCACCGCCCAAAAGGTGCGCTCGGCCTCATCGGCGCGTCCCACCTCGAAGTCCAAAACCTTGTGCACCAGTTTCATGGCTGTCCTCCTCAGCGGCCCGGGGCCAACTGTTCAAGTGTTTGCTCTAATGTAATTCCCTGCCGCAGGCAGCGGCCCAGGGCACCGGTCAGCTCCGCCCGGCGGCCGGGCTCCAGTTCCCGGGGCAGGGCCTCGGTCAACAGGGCCGGACGGCGTTCAAGCTCCTTTTCCACCCGGGCCGGCGACCAACCGGCAAAGCGGGCCTCCAGGCGGGGCCAGGCCCGGGTGACGCACCGGGCCACGGACGCCTCCAGGCCCAAACGGCCCAAGGCGGCGCCCTGGCCGGGCATCAGCGGCCTCAGCGGTTCATCGCCCCAGGGCACCGGCGCCCTGCCACCGCTGGCGCGGGCCTCGTTGATGGTGATCATGCCCCGGTCCAACTGGGCCATGGCCTCCTTGTGGGCCTGGGCCCGGTCGCTGGGCACCGGGTTGTCGTGCCTGAGCACCAGGCCCTGGCCGTAGGCCGGCAGCAGGAAGGCGTTCATCACGTCCTCCCACATCTCCAGGCGGGGCCGGATGCACTCGGCGTTGAAGGTGATGTCAATACCCACCGCGTTGGCCCGGTTCACGTCCTTGACCAGACCCAGCTTGCCCGCAGGCACCCCGTAGGCGGCCAGGATATTGTCCTGGGTCCAGCCGGCCAGCTCGATGAACTCGAAATCCTTTGACGAAAAGCTCAGGGGCTGGGCCTTGAGCCCGCCGTCCAAGACGGTGGGCTCGAAGACGTGGGCCAGGCCCTGGTGTTTTTGCCGCCAGCGGGTGAGCACCCGGCGGGCCTCGTCCTCGGTGAGGCGCTGGTCGGTGGAAAGCACCACCTCGGGCCGGGCCGAGTTCCTAAAAAAGTTGCGCTGGTAGATGCGCACCGCCAGGTCGATGTCAAAGGCGTGGGCCATGGCTTCGATGGGGCTGGCCCCATAGATCAGGCTCAGAGGGCTGGGGTGCCGGAAATAGAGGATCTCGCCGGGCTGGTAGGTCACCTTCTGCCCGGCCGGCCCTTGGAAGACGAAGCCGGTGATGGGCCGCCGGGTGTCGCCGCCGCTGGTGATCTCCAACAAGTCGCCGGGGCTTAAGGGCCACAGTTCCGCCGGCCGGCCCAAGGCGTTGTCCACCCTGAGCACAAAGGCCATTCCGGTCAGCTCCAGGTGGGTGGCCAGGGTGTGCCGCAGTTGGCGGCCGGTGAGTATGGGGTTGGGCTTGTTCAACAGGTCCAGCAGGGGATGCTGGCCAACCTCCGTACCCTGGGGGCCGCTTTGATACAGCCGCAATCCCACCCCGGACATGCGCCGGGCGATGGCGTTGACCGCGGCATAAACCCAGCCCTGGTAGGCACTTAACTGGCGGGAGCGGGTGCCCAGGCTGGGGGAGGAGAGAAAGGGGGGCGGCCCGGTGGGCTGTGGGGGCAGCTCCAGGCGCTTGCTTTTAAGATTATTGATCCTTTTGGCTAACCAAGTCTTCATGGGCACCTCACCACACGTTGGGCCCCGCCGAGCGCAACAGGCTGATGGCGCCCTCCAGGGCGTCGGGGCCGTCGTCGTGCACGTTGGGGGTGGGAAAGTGGAGTAATTGCTCTATCAGTTCCGGTTGGTCGCTGTGCCGGGGCTGGAAGCGGACCTTGCCCCGCTCCACCAGGGGGCTGATGCCGGCCAGGCGCAGCTCCTTGCCCAGGCGATGGGTGACGCCCTTGAGCGGCAGCACCACTTGAGCCTCGGCCGCGGCCCGGCTGAACTCACCCAGCAAGAGCTTTTGAAAGACGTTGTCCTCGATGCCGAACACCAGGTAGGACCAGCGCTCCTGGCGCCTGAGCACCGCGCGCACCAACTGGTCCAGCGAACAGCGCTGGATGAAGGCGTCCAGCACGTAGAACACCTGCTCAGCCGGATCCAGGCCCACGGTCACCACCGCCTTGTAGTCCCCGCTTTTGACCTCGGCCAGGGAGGGGTCCAGGAAACCGGCCACGGCCAGTTCCTTGTCGGCCAGGTCCGAGGGGTGGTAGCTCCTGATCCAGTCCTCTTGGAACAAACCGGAATCGCCCAGGGGGTTGTTCTGCTTTTCCTTGTTAAAGGCCCGGCTGCCCATGAGCTTTTTTTGCCGCAGCAGCTCGGCGGCCGGGTGGCGCGAGGGCCACAGGGAGTTGCCCGCCTCATCCAGGGCGCGGTAGGTGCGGCGCGTAAAGCGGCGCCAGGGCTCTTCGGGCGAATTAATCATGGTGGCCAGGGCCGAACGCCGGGCCAGTATGGTGCCGATGATGAACAGGCTGCCCCCGGGGTCGATGGCGGGATACACCGCCTGGGTGATCCAGTCCAGCAGGCCGCGCACCAGACGGGGGTTTTTCACGTTCTTGTCGTTTTCCAGGTCATCCAGGATGACCAGGTCGGGCCGGTGGCGGCCGTGCTTGAGGCCCCGGAGGCGCTGGCCGCTGCCCCGGGCCAGGACCCGGGTGCCGCCGCCCAGCACGAAGTCGCCCACCGGGCCGGAGGTCTGGCAGGCCGGCCCGAAGTCCTCGGCCAGGCGCTGGTTGTGGCTCAGCTCCAGACGCAAATAGCCGGTGAGGTCGCCGGCCAGGTCAGCGGTGTCGCTGCCCAAGACCACGAAACGCCGCTGATTGAACAGCACCTGGTGCAGCACGTAGCCGAAGGAGACCAGGGTGGTCTTGGCGAATCCGCGGGGCGCGGCCACCACCACCGGCACCACCGCCCGGCCCCGGGGCTTGAGCAGATCTACCAACTCGTAGTGGAAGCCGGCGAAGTCAGCGGAGAAGTAATGGGGCAGATAGGTGCAGCAGAAGCTGAAGACGTCGGACCGGGCCGCGGCCAGGCGCTCGGCCTGGGGCGGGTCCTCCGGTCCGAAGGCGCCCACCACGTTTCTGAGGCGCGCCACCACCTCGGCGGCGCGCCGCTTGAAGCGGGCGCTGGTCATCTTTTTGGCGGCCAGGGCGCTCACGCTCAGGTCTCCTGTCCCAAATCCGCAAACAAACGGTCCATCAAGTCGGCCAGCCAGGCCAGGCGCTGGGGCTCGCCTTCCTGGGAAGCGGCCAGGGCGGCCAGGCGCTCGCACACCTCCACCGCCGCTGCCCGCAGGTCGTAGCCCTCCTTTTCCAGGCGGGAGCAGGTGGCCCCGATCTTGGCCAACTCGTCGGCCTCCTTGGGGCCCAACAGGTCATCGGCCACCAACTGCTCCACCCGGCGGCCCAGAAGCTCGCGCAAGGTGGCGGCGGCCCCCCGGGGATCGGAGAACCAGACCCGGCGGCGCTGGGACCAGGCCCCGGCCCGGGCCCAGGCCTCCACCTGCTTGGGTTCCAGCCCCAGCTCGGCGGCTATGGCTGGCACCTCCAGGCCGGCCAGGTAGCGGGACCGGGCCCGGCGCCGAAGTTCTTGGCGGTCCGGCTCCATCAGCAGGCCAGCTCCTTGAGTTCCACGGTGAGCGCCTTGTACTCCCGGACCGCGGCCACCAGCTCCTCCATGGCCTGCTGGGCGTGCTCCACCCGTATGGCCTCCACCCCGTCCAGGTTGTAGAGGTAGTAGTGGATGTCCTTGCTCAGCCGGTCGATTTTTATCTCCAACTGGTTCAGGCGCTCGCGCTTTTCCTCACGCAGGCCCTTGGCGATCAAACGGGATGTCTTGTCCATCTCTCACCTCAAAAGGGATCGAACGATCTGAAACAGAACCCAGAGGGCGAACAGGCCTCCGGTGTAGGCGGCCAGGCGCTTTTCCAGGTGGTCCAGGCGTGAATCCAGGCCCTCCACCTTGGTGGTCTGGTTGCGGATGCCCGAGAGCAGGTCGCCGTTTACCCGGCGCTGTTCGGCGGTGGACATCTTGACCACCGTGTCCAGCCGCGCCAGTTGGCCTCTTAGGTTCTCCAGGGCCACCTTCAACTCCTCCTCGCCCACCAGGGGTCTATCTCCCGGGCCGCCGAAGTGGCCGGGCGCCATGACTGAACTCCGCCTTGGGGCTGTGGCTGGGGAAATGGGGCATCTGAGGGCTCCTCCCATGCGGCATATTTTGCGCCGCGGTTGATATCCTGGCACCGAGCCTAAGCCCATATGCCGGGGCAGGCTAGGAAGCGGGTGCACAAATACACTTCGCCGCGGCGCTTCCCGGCGCTGCTTCCTCGGTTTGTCTCCGGGCTGGGTTGAACTTGGGGGGCGGGGGGAATCTAGGGCAAGAGGCGGGAGGCTAGCCCTCACGGCGGGGGGGTTTGGGATTTACAATGTGACGCACATGGCGGGCCGACAGCCCCCAGCGGCGGGCCAGGGAGCGGGTGTTGGCGCCGTTGAACTCCTGGCGGATCATCTGGTTGCGCACCCGCAAGAGGCAGCGGTCCAGCTTGGGAAAATAGACGCTGTTGCCCGAAAACACCCGGGCCAGGGCCATGGTGGGCTCCAGACCCACCACCGAAACCATCTCCTGGTACACCTCGGGCAAATCGCCTGATTTGACTTCTTTGAGCCAGTTGGGGGTCAGTCTGGGCTCCAAAGGGAATCCCATGCTCATCTTGTCATCCTTTCTCTTAGGATTAGAACTATTTGGGGGAATGTGCTATGTTGGGCGTTCATTCTGTTCAACAATAATATATCCGTTATAGACATTTGTCAAATATATTTTTAAACCTTTTTGGACATATTGTGGGGAAAAAACTTTGAGCCGCGTTAAGTCTGGGCCTCCTGGCCCTGATGATGGGCTGCGTTTACCGGCGTGGCGGTCCGCCGCTGGAGTCGTATTGGCCCTCGGCCGCGCAACCGCCCGACGCTGGAACCCACGCAGCCTGGTGGGCGGTCTTGGCCCTGGGTCTGGTGCTGTTCGTGGGGGTGGGCCTGAGGATGTTCTTCAGCTTTCAGGCCGGACGCGGCGCAGGGCACATGGACCGGGAGGAGGCGGCGCTGCTCAGAACCGCGGTGGACGCCCTGGGCATGCTGATCAAAAGACGTCTCAAGCGGCTCAAGCCGGTGCCCCGGCGGTTGTGAAATGACAGGAAGACGCGGCGGAAAGCCCCTTTTTTTGTAAAAAAAGGGGTGCCATACGGTACTTTATTGGTAAGGCCCAGCCTTTCAAGCACAAGATCTGGATAAATACATTCGCCTATAGCCCTGAACAGCCGGACAAGTGCCCCACACCCCCCTTTCCCCAAAAAAACTTTTTAATTTTTTGACGGTGGGCACTTATCGCGGCTTTGCCAAACAGGCCGCCGTGGCATAAAAATAGGGCCCCAAACGAGCCCTGGTTAGCAAACTTTCTCTGTTTCGCTTGCCTTTTTTCTATCCCCCTCTCCTCTGCCCCGGCCGCCCTGCCAGGCCCCTAGCCCCCCACACCCAGGCGCTGTTCCACAAAGGCCAACTCGGCGCCCAGCTTGGGTTCTTTGTCCAGGCGCAGGCTGATCTGGTCCACGCCGTACATCACGGTGGCGTGGTCGCGGTTGAACACCTTGCCGATGGCGCTGTAGGAAGCGTCGGTGTGGCGGCGGCAGAGGTACATGGCCAGGTTGCGGGGCCCGGTGTGGGCCTTTTTGCGGCTCTTGCCGCTGAGCACCTCGGGCTCCAGGCCGTGCACCGAGGCCACCAGGTCGCGGATCTGCTCCGGGGTGATTTTTTTGAGCCGGTTGGCCATCTGGCCCAGCACCTCGGCGGCCAGGTTCAGGTCCAGGCGGCGGTCGGAGAGGCTGCCCCGGGCCATGAGCCCCACCAGGGCCGAGCGCAGGCGGCGCACGTCGCCGGGCAGTTCGTCGGCCAGGTATTCCAGCACCTCGGGGGGCACCTGGGCGCCTTCTTCGGCGGCCAGACGCTGCAGGATGCGCAGGCGGGTTTTATGATCCGGCGGCTCGATGCCCACGGTGACGCTGGCGGCCAGGCGGCTGGCCAGGGCGGAATTGAGGCCCTTGACCTGGGAGGGGGCCAGGCGGCCGGTGAACACCACCCGCTTGCCGGCGTCATTTAAGGCGTCCAGGGTGTAGACCAGTTCGTCCTGGGTCTTTTCCTTGCCCGCCAAAAAACCCACCTCTTCCAAGAGCAAGACATCGCAGCCCCGGCGGAAGCGCTCCTTGAATTCATGGATGCGCTTTTTTCTGAGCGCCGAGATCATCTGGTTGGCGAAGTCCTCGGCGGTGAGGTAGGCCACCCGCTTGCCGGGGTCGGCGCCCAGGACCCGGTGGCCCACCGCCTGGGTGAGGTGGCTTTTGCCCAGGCCGGTGCCCGAGACCAGAAACAGGCTTTCGCAGTACAGGCCGTGGCCGCCGGCCAGGGCCTTGGCCGCGGCGCAGGCGAACTCGTTGCCCGCACCGGACACGAAGCTGTCGAATACAAAGCGCCGGTTGAGGCGGGGCAGGGAGGGGTTGAGGCGGGGCAGCTCCATCTGACGGGGCGGAGGGGCAGGTGTTTTGGCGCCGGGCAAAAGCTCCAGGCTCAGGCTAGCCTGGGGGCTCAGGTCGGCCAGCATTCGCTCCAAACGGAGCAGGTAGTGGTCGCGCACCCAGCCTCGGTGGAAGTCATTGGGGCAGCCCAGCACCAGGCGGCCGGCCCGGCCGGAGGGCTCCAGCGGCTCCAGCCACAGGCGGCACTCCTCAGGATCCATTTCCCGCCGGGCCTGTTGCAAAAGGCTATGCCAAATTGCTTCAGGCAAGGGCATGCCTCCCGGCGGGGCAAAGGGGAACTCGGGGTTGGGGGGAGGAGAAGCTCCCGGCTGGTTGGGCTGTTTTGAGCAAAGACTTCCCTGTGGCTGCCGTGTATATACGGCTTGTAATAGCTGAATCAACACATTTTTTTGATGGACTCGGCTTGACGTAGAGTCGCATTCATCATGGCTTTTTGGCTCGTCATGGGTCAATCGCCGCCAGGCCCCAGTATCCCCCGGGGGTGGCGGTGAAATGGGCACAAGGCTAATGTGTCAATTTAGTTACAAAAAAAACACCTTGTTGGTCTAAGGGCAGGCTACATGCATTTTCAGGCCCCAAGGCTAACCCCCCCTGAAAGTTGGCTTTCTTGGCAAAGTCACAACTGTGCCTGTTTTAAAGCACAAACCCTATCTATGTTTTTCTCTTTTTTTTGGCCTTTTTCTTCTTTTTTCATCGTTTTTCTTTATTATTGAAAATCTGAAAGGGTAACTGCCTAAAAATATGGCCAAAGCCCTAGCCAGCCCCTGGGGAGGTTTTTTGATAAAAAAATACCCGCCGCAAAGGATTCCGCGATGGCCGGGCTGGAGTGCCCGAAATACGTGCGGCCCGTTTGGAAAATGTTTGAAAAACGTACAGGGGGCCTGCGGCTTGCGGCCCCCCGGCTGCGGTCTTTGCCTTGTTTGCGGCCGGACCGGTTTTAGATTACTTGGTCCAACGGCGTCAGGGGGGCCTCCATGGCCTCGGCTACGCCGGGATGGATGATCTCGCCGGCGGCGGTATTCACACCCAGGGCCAGGGCCGCATCGTCTTTGGCCGCAGCCAGTCCCCGGTTGGCAAGCTCCAAGGCGTAGCCCAGGGTTACGTTGGAAAGGGCGAAAGTGGAGGTGCGTGACACCGCGCCGGGCATGTTGGCCACCCCGTAATGGATCACCCCGTGCAGGTTGAACACCGGGTCGGCGTGGGTGGTGGCGTGCATGGTTTCCACGCAACCGCCCTGGTCGATGGCCACGTCGACGATGACGCTGCCCTCGCACATGTCCTTGACCATCTCTTCGGTCACCAGGCGCGGGGCCAGGGCGCCGGGGATCAAAACCGCCCCGATCACCAGATCGGCCCGGGCCACGGTGGCGGCCACGGTCTCGGGTATGGAGAGTAGGGTGGTGATGCGCCCGCCGTAGAGGTCGTCCAGATAGGCCATGCGGGGCAGGCTCAGGTCGATCACGGTCAATTTGGCGCCCAGGCCCAGGGCCATCTTCAGGGCGGCGTGGCCCACCACGCCGGCGCCTAAAACGGCCACCCGGCCCTGGCCCACCCCGGGCACCCCGCCCAGGAGCACCCCGCGGCCGCCCTGGGGCCGCTCCAAATAGTGGGCCCCGGCCTGCACCGCCATGCGCCCGGCCACCTCGCTCATGGGGGTCAACAGGGGCAGGCTGCCGTCGGCTAATTGGATGGTCTCATAGGCCACCGCGTCCACCTTGTCCTGGAGCAGCCGCCGGGTCAGTTCGGGCTGGGCGGCCAGGTGCAGATAGGTGTAGAGCAAGAGCCCGGGCCGGAAGTAGCCGAACTCGGTAGGCAGCGGCTCCTTGACCTTGATAACCAGGTCCGCCCCCCAGGCGCCGGCGGCGTCGGTCAGCTCGGCTCCGGAGGCCTCGTAGTCCTGGTCGCTGATGCCCGCGCCCAACCCGGCGCCGGCCTCCACCAGCACCCGGTGCCCGGCCTGGGTCAGGGCGTGCACCCCGGCGGGCACGCAACTCACCCGGTATTCCTCGGACTTGATTTCCCTGGGCACTCCCACCAACATAACAACTCACCTCTCTACCCGGCCCCGGGGCCCGGCGGATTCGCTTTTCATATTTATAGATGCTAGCCGAGGCTGGCGCCAGCTACAAGCCCGGCAGCCGGAAAACCACCGGGTCCGGTTGATTTTCCACCGCGGCTCATCCGAACTTCATCTATTTTTCAGCCGATTCTCAAGCGTCTTTCAACCGCTGCGGCCGCGGTTTTCAACCCATATGCCTCCGCAAAAGGCCACCTTGTCACCATTCTTTAAAGGCACCGCCATTATTTATCCACATGCAGTCAATAGTCCAATGGCAACTTTACCTCTATTTATCAATCCTTTTTCCCGAGCTTTTCCACGGGCACATATTGGTTCTTCTCAAGACGTTAAGCGGCTTTTCCACCACAAGGGCCCAAGCCGTCACAGTCCAGCCCGTGCCCGGCCGCCCTTGCGGGCCTTTGGGAGCGGTGTTAGGCTGGAAAGCGTCGCCCCGAATCACTCTTTAACAAAGCGGCTTCATGATCGATCTGCACGCCCACATCCTGCCCGGCCTGGACGACGGCGCTACCGATTGGGAGGTGGCCCTGGCCATGTGCCGCCTGGCCGTGGCCGACGGCATCAGCACCCTGGTGGCCACCCCGCACTATTACCCGGGGACCGCGCCGGTGGAGCCGGAGGTGATCGCCGAACAAGTGGCCGAGTTGCGGGGGCGGTGTGCCCAGGCCGGCCTGGACCTGGAGCTGTTGGGCGGGGCCGAGGTGGCCCTGGACGCATCCCTGCCCGCCCTGGCCAAGGCCGCCCGTCTGCCCGCCCTGGGGCCGGGGGGCCGCTATTTTCTCTTGGAGATGCCACCGGCCAGCCCCATGCGGGGCCTGGAAGAGATGGTCTTCCAGTTGCAGTTAAGCGGCCTGACCCCCGTCTTCTGCCACCCGGAGCGCACCTGGCCGGCGGGCAGCGACTGGTCCTGGCTGCAGCGCCTGGTGGAAACCGGCTGTCTGGTGCAGGTCACCGCCATGAGTCTCACCGGCGACTTCGGGGCCCAGGCCCAGGCCGCCTGCCTGCGTTTGTTGGAGCTGGGCTGCTGCCATTTGGTGGCCTCAGATGCCCACTCCGACCAATGGCGGGCGCCGCAGCTCTCCGGCGCCTGGGACTATTTAGAAAGGCTGATGGGGGCGGACACCGCCCGGCTCATGCTGGCAGAGTCCCCCCGCCGGGTGCTGGAAGGCAAGGAGCCCGAGGCGCCGGTGCTCATCCGCCGCAAGCGGCGCTGGTTCAAGCGCCGGGACTAGGCGGCCAGTTAGCGGGCTCATCTTCACCAGAATCCATTTATACGAATAAAGCCAAAAGAGGCAGTTAAGGAAAGATTCTTCACCGGGTGAGGTCGTGTGCCGTCTATCGCCCGCCCCCGCCGGGGAACCTGGAGGACTGGCGTATCTTCGCCTTGGCTTAGCCCAGCACCCTAAGACGCCGTCTAAGTTCAGTATGGAGCTGGGCCCGGCACGCGAGCAAAACACCGCTCCACTAACGGACCCAGCAAGCCATTAACAATCCTTATGCCAGCCCGGCCAGATTTACCGGCCGGGGCGGGCCCCAATAGCAAGCCCGCCGCTTCGCACTGGGACACAAAAAGCCGCCGCCCCCCTTGGCGGAGAGCGGCGGCCTGAATTTTTCTTAAAGCGTAGCCAGTCTACTTTTCGGCGGGCTCCTTGTCCTCGATGGCCTCGGCCTTGGCCGAAGCGTCGGGAAGCTCTTCTTCCTTTTCCTTGATGCCGCCCTTGAAATTCTTGATGGCCTTGCCCAGGTTGCCGCCGATCATGGGCAGCTTGCCCGCGCCGAAGATCACCAGAACGATGACCAGGATGATTAAAAGTTCGGGGATTCCGATCCCGCCGATCATGTGCTTTCCCTCCCCCGGTACCTCGCCGGCCAGCCGGGCTAGTCCAGGTGTTCCTCCATGAGCCTCAGAAACGCGGCCGAGCCGCGAAAGGCCTCCGAGGCCCGCATATTGGCCAGCCAGGTGCGCCAGCACTCCGCCCATTGGTCGGTGTGCCAAAAGGCCTCCTGGATATCTTCGCCATCCTCCCGTCGGCGATAGGCCTCATACTCTTCCTGGCAAACCTCGCAAAAGGGATAAGGCGCCTCCACCGGCGGCGGTGCGTAGTGCTCAACGGCCATGCCGCAGTGGGCGCAGCGCCGGGGGCAGACCCCGCAACTGAGCATGCTGGCCACCGCCTCGGCCTGACGCCGCTGGCGGCTCTTTTGGATGCGCCTTTGCTTGCTCTGGCGCTTTTTCAGGTCGATGACCTCGGCCATGCGCCTTCCCATATATTGCTGGTTCATCTAAACCTTACCAGCGGGCCTATTGGCAGTCAAGCAGCCCGTCTATTTCACCGAGGTCGAACGTAATGTACATAAAGGCAATGTTTACAAGTCATTATAAATTAAGCCCTGACGCATTAAGGAAATGCTTTTCACCCGGGCCCGGCACAGCCAGCCGCCGGAAAACAAGGCGCCTGGCAAGCGAAGGCCGCAGGCGTAGTTTCAACTACGTCAAGGCCTGAGCGCAGCCAGCAACACCGTGTTCCGGTGACTGGCGAAGCCGGACGTTCGACCTTGGTGAAATAGCCGGGCTACATTTAACCCCGCGCCTTTAGGGCTAATCATCGGAATTTTGCAGGCCCAGTTCAATGCCGGCCACCACCTGGCGGGCCGCGGCCACCGGGTCCGGCGCGCTCCTTATGGGCCGGCCCACCACGATGTGGCTGGCCCCGGCGGCGACTGCCTTGTCCGGAGTCATCACCCGCTTCTGGTCGTCGCCGCCGGCCTCCCCGGCCAGACGGATGCCCGGGCAGACGATCAGGGCCTCGGGCCCCAGGAGGGCGCGCATGGCCGCCGCCTCCTTGCCCGAGCAGACCACGCCATGGCAGCCGGCGGCCAGGGCCAGCCCGGCCCTTTTCATGACCAGGGCCTGGGGGTCCTGCAGCTCGGGTGGGTAGCCCAGGGCGGCCAGGTCCCCGGGCCCCAGGCTGGTGAGCACCGTCACCCCCAAAAGCTTGGTGGAGCCCAAGTCCATACCGTCAAAGATCTTGGCCTGCTCGGCGTGGCAGGTCATCAGGTCCACGCCCAGGCCGGCGGCCGCCCGGGCCGCACCCCGCATGGTGGCCGGGATGTCGTGCAGCTTCAAGTCCAGGAAGATGGCCCGGGCCCCGGCGTTCTTCAGGCGGCTGATCACCGCCGGCCCGGCGGAGATGAACAACTCCAGCCCCACCTTGAACACCCCCACCTCCGGGCCCAAGAGCCTGACCAGGGACTCGGCCTCGGCGGCGCTGTCCACGTCCAGGGCGAAGATCAATCTGTCGCGAGCGGTCATTGCTAACTCTCCAACTTGAGCGCCTGGTATTCCCGGGCCAGGGCCTCCAGATCGCCCTGTTGGGCGAAGCTGTAGAGCCCGTTGGCGGTCACGATCAAATGGTCAACCAACTCCAGGCCGACGCCGGCGCAGGCGAAGTAGAGCTGGCGGGTCAGCGCGCGGTCCTGGCCGCTGGGCCGGGGGTCCCCGCCGGGGTGGTTGTGGGCGGCCACCACCGCCGCCGCCCCGGCGCCCAGGGCCCGGGCCACCACCTCCCGGGGGTAGACCACCGCCTGGTTCAGGGTGCCGCTGAACAGGTCCTCCATGGCCAGCACCCGGCGCCCGGCGTCCAACAGGAGCACCCGGAACACCTCCTGCTTCAAAGACCCCATGGTCAATTGCAAATAATCCGCCGCCTTGGCCGGATCCTCGAAGCCGGCCCCGTTCAGCAGCCGGTCCTCCAGATAGCGCCGGGCCACCGCCGGCACCAGCTTGAGGCCCAGGATGTTCTTGGGGCCGATGCCCTTCACCTGGGCCAACAGCTTGGGCTCGGCCTCCAACACCGCGCGCAGGCTGCCCAGGTTTTTCATGAGCTGGCGGGCCTGTTGCTTGCAGTCCCGGCGGGGGGTGGCCAGAGTCAAGAGCAGCTCCAGGGCCTCCTCGTCGGTGAACTTGGCCAGGCCGTGCTGCAAAAACTTGTCTCTGAGCCGCGCCCGGTGTCCCTCGGCCGGGTTTTTCTTGGCTTGAGCCGCCATCAATCCCACACCCCGGCCACCGGGTCCCCGCACTCCGGACACAAGCCGGTCTTGAGCACCTGGTCGCTTACGCCGAAGCCCCGGCGGCTGATCAGGCGCTCCCCGCAGCCGGTGCAGTCGGTGTTCTCGCCGTCGTGACCGGGCACGTTGCCGGTGTACACGTAGCTCAGTCCGGCCTCCAGGCCGATGCCCAAGGCCAGCTCCAGGCTGCTGACCGGGGTGCGTCCCGGGCCGTCCTCGGCGTATTTATAACGCGGGGTGTAGGCGCTGATGTGCCAGGGCACCTGGGGCGAAAGCTCGTTGGCGATGAAACCGGCCAGCTTTTTCAGTTCCTGGGGGGCGTCGTTCTTACCCGGGATCAACAGGGTGGTCACCTCCAGCCAGATGCCGGCGGCATGCATGCGTTTCAAGGTCTCTAACACCGGCGGCAACTGGGCGCGGCACTCGCGGCGGTAGAAGCCGTCGCTCATGGCCTTGAGATCCACGTTGGCCGCGTCCAACAGGCCCTCACACATCTTCAGGCAGTCGGCCGACTCGTAACCGTTGGTCACGAACACGTTTTTGAGGCCCCTCTCATGGGCCAGCTTCATGCAGTCATAGGCGTATTCAAAATAGATGGTGGGCTCGGTGTAGGTGTAGGCGATGGAGGCGCAGCCGGTGTCCAAGGCCGCCTGCACGATCTCCTCCGGAGGCACCTCGGCCCCGCCGGGCCCGCCGCCGGGCACCCCCTGGCCGCCCTCCCGCAGGTGCTGGCTGATGTCCCAGTTCTGGCAGAAGCCGCAGCGGAAGTTGCAGCCTACGGTGGCGATGGAATAGCTCAAGGTGCCGGGCTGGAAATGGTACAGGGGCTTTTTCTCGATGGGGTCGGGGTTGCCCGCGATGGGCTTGCCGTAGACCAGGCTGTAGAGGGTGCCGCCGATATTTTGGCGCACCGTGCAGATGCCGCTCTTGCCCTCGGCTATCAAGCAGGCCTGGGCGCAGAGGCGGCACTTCACCTCCTGGTGGGGCTTTTTGTCATACAGCATGGCCTCGTGCATGTCCGGCTCTCCTTGAGGCCTAGCTTAACATAATGGGGGCCTGGGCCCGGAAGGGGAAAGCGCCGTGCGCAAGATCATTGCACCCCGATCATTTAATTCCTGGACTCGGCCCATGGGCCGGGAGCATGCTGTTAGTAGTGAGCCCTGCCCACAGCTAATTTCGGCAAGGAGAAGGGTATATGAAATCCTGGCGCTTTTATATCGTGTTGGCCGCTGTCCTGGCCCTGGCCGCCTGCGCCCCCACCATCGGGGTGCACCAGGTCAAGACCAGCGGCTTTTTGGGGGCAGACGCCGCCAAGCTCAAACCCGGCGGACCCGACGGACCCGCCCTGATCTATATGAACCCCAAGGCCAACTGGCCCGCATACAGCAAGATGCTCCTGGACCCGGTGACCTTCTGGCGAGCGCCGGGGAAAAAGGACCAGGGCGTCTCCCACGCGGACCTGCAAAAGCTGATCAACTATTTCCACCTGGTGATCTATCAGCAGATGTCCAAAGACGTGAAGATGGTCAACGCCCCGGGTCCACACACGCTCAGGGTCAAGGTGGCCCTGACCAAGGCGGAGAAATCAATCCCCGCCCTGGACATCGTCTCCACGGTGGTGCCCCAGATGGCCGCGGTCTCCACCGCCAAGCTGGCGCTCACCGGCAAGCCCGCCTTTGTGGGCGCGGCGCGCATCGCCTTCAAGGTCACTGACTCGGTGAGCGGAGAGCTTCTGGCCGCGGCGGTGGCCGAGCGGGTGGGCGGCAAGGAGCTGGACGCCGCCCATCTGGACTCCTGGGGTGACGTGAAAGAGGCCATGCAATTCTGGGCGGTGCACGCCGCCTACCGGCTGTGCAAGCTGCAAAAGAAGACCGACTGCAAAAAACCAAAGGATGATTAGCAGGGGAGAAGACGATGATCGAGATAATGCCCGGCATGCCGGCCAATGTATTGGCCTTCAAGGGCGTGGGCAAGATCAGCCAGGAGGATTACGAGAAGGTGTTGATCCCGGTGGTGGAGAAGAAACTGGCCGCCGGCGAAAAGCTGCGCCTGCTCTACCACCTGGGCGAGGACTATTCCGAGTTCGAGGCCGGGGCCATGTGGGCCGACGCCAAAGTGGGCTTTGAGCACCTCACCTCCTGGGAGAAGATCGCGGTGGTCACCGACGTGGAGTGGATCAAGGCCATGGTGGGCCTGTTCGCCTTTGCGATGCACGGCAAGGTAAGGCTGTTTGCCGACGCCGAACTGGAGCAGGCCAAGGAGTGGATCCAGGCCTAGCCCGGATATTTCACGAAGGTTGGACGGCATTGGCGATGCGGGTAGCATTTATCGGTGTGTTATGAAAAAAACGTCTACGCTATCAGTGT
>JANQFN010000199.1 GCA_028277825.1 Desulfarculaceae bacterium | reverse complement strand
ACACTGATAGCGTAGACGTTTTTTTCATAACACACCGATAAATGCTACCCGCATCGCCAATGCCGTCCAACCTTCGTGAAATATCCGGGCTAGGCCTGGGCGCCGGCCCCGGGCGCCAAGGGGCGCCTGGCTCTTTATTTAGCCAAGGATTGGAGTTATTGCAAACGCTTTATGTAGTTAGGCTGGCATTCCTGAAAAAGCGACTAGCGGCCGGCCAGCTTTTTGGCCACCTTTTTCATCAGGCCGCCGGAACGCACCAGATCGGCCAAAAAGGGGTCCACCGGTTCGGCCTGGAATTTTCGGTCCTGATCCAGGTCTTCGATCAACCCTTTGTAGGGGTCCACCTGCAGGCGGTCGCCGTCGTGCACCCGGGCCGCGGCCTCGGGGCACTGGAACACCAAAAGGCCCATGTTGAAGGCGTTTCTAAAAAACATGCGCGAAAAGCTGTGGGCGATCACCGCCCCCACCCCGGCGCTTTTGATGGACAAAGGGGCCTGCTCCCGGGCCGAGCCGCAGCCGAAGTTGCGCCCGGCCACGATGAAGTCGCCGTAGCCCACCATCTCGGCGAACTCGGGCCTAAGATCGGCCAGCACCATGGGTGACCAGGAGCGCGGGTCCTTATTGCTCAAATAGCGCGCCGGAATGATGGCGTCAGAGGAGATGTGGTCGCCAAACACCCAGGCATTGCCCGACATCATGAGGCCACCTCCTCGGGTTCGGCCACCCGGCCCATGACGGCGCCGGCCGCGGCCACCGCCGGCCCGGCCAGATACACCCGGCTGGTGGGGTGGCCCATGCGGCCCCGGTAGTTGCGGTTACAGGTGGCCAGGCCCACCTCGCCCAGGGCCAGGACTCCCAGATGCCCCCCGGAGCAAGGCCCGCAGGAGGGAGGCCCCACAGTGCCGCCGGCGGCCACGAAGGTCTCCAACAGGCCCTCCCGGGCGGCCTCCAGATAAATGCTCGGGGTGGCCGGAATCACCAACAAACGCACCCGGGGGTGCACCTGCTGCCCCTGGAGCACCTGGGCGGCAACGCGCAAGTCCTCCAGACGGCCGCAGGCGCAGGAGCCGATGAACACCTGGTCCAGGGGTTCGTAACCCGCCCGGCGGGCCGGGGCCTGGTCGTGGGGTGAATGGGGCCGGGCCACCAGGGGCTCCAGTTGGCTTACGTCAAGTTTGACGACCCGTGTGTACTCAGCCTCCCGGTCCGGGGCCACCGAGCGCCAGGAGCGCAGGGCGCGGCCCTCCAGATAAGAGGTGGTCACCCGGTCCACCCCGAACAGGGCGGCCTTGGCCCCGGCCTCCACCATGAGGTTGGCCACGGTCTGGCGGGCGGTCATGTCCAAATGGGATAGCAGCGGCCCGCTGAACTCGATGGCCTGATAATGGGCGCCTTCGGGGCCCAACTCCCTGAGAATGGCCAGGGCCAGGTCCATGGCCCCCACCAGGGGCGGGAAACTGCCGCTGAGCTTGACCTGGATGCTCTGAGGCACCTTGAACCAGGCCTTGCCGGTGATCAGGGCGGCAGCCACGTCGCTGGCGCCCATGCCGGTGGCAAAGGCCCCCAGGGCGCCGTAGGTCACCGCCCTGCTGTCCGCCCCTATGATCAACTCGCCGGGCAGGGCCAGGCCTCCTTCGGTCAACAGCACATGCGCGATGCCGCTCCTGGAGCCCTCGAAGCGGTGCGTCAGGTTTTGGTGGGCGGCGAAATCGCACAGGTCTTTGACGATCTGGGCGCTGGCGATGTCCTTGTTGGGCGTGAAGTGGTCGGGCACCATCACCACCCGGGCGGGATCGAAGACCCGCTCGCCGCCCGCGTTTTTGAAGGAGTTGATAACCAGGGAGGAGGATGAGTCATTGGCCAGCACCATGTCCAGGGCGGCCTCGACGATGGCGCCGGGCTGGACAAAGTCCAGCCCGGCGCGGGAAGCCAATATCTTTTGGCTCATGGTTTGCGCTGAGGTCAAAGGGTTCTTTCCTCTTTGGCCACCACCGGAGCATGGGTCTTCATGTACTCCAGGCGGTTGAGCCCGTTGAGATAGGCCTTAGCCGCGGCCACCAGGATGTCCGGGTCCAGGCCCTTGCCCAGGACCACCCGGTCGCCCTCGCCCAGGCGCACGGTCACCTCGCCCTGGGCGTCCATGCCGCCGGTGATGGCCGAGATGGTGAACCTTAACAGTTTGGCATCGGTGCCGGTCATCTTCTGGATGGTGTTGTACACCGCGTCCACCGGCCCGGCGCCGGAGCCGAAGTCCTGCTTGATCTCCTCGCAGTCGAACAGGCGGACCGTGGCCGTGGGCACCGTAACTGTGCCGCTGACTATATTCATGTAATCCAGACGCCAGCGCAAGGGAATTCGCAGAATCTCGTCGGCGATCAGCGCTTCCAGGTCCTCGGTGAATATCTCCTTTTTCTTGTCGGCCAGCACCTTGAAGGCCTCGAACAGGCGCTGGAAGTCCGCATCCTTGAGCTTGTAGCCCATCTCATCCAGGCGGGCGCCCAGGGCGGCGCGGCCCGAATGCTTGCCCAGGACCAGGGAGTTGGTGCCCAGGCCCACCTCCTCGGGGGTCATGATCTCATAGGTCAGGGGTTGCTTGAGCACCCCGGCCACGTGGATGCCGGCCTCGTGGGCAAAGGCGTTGGCCCCCACGATGGCCTTGTTGGGCTGCACCACGATGCCGGTGATCATGGAAACCAGCCGGCTGGCCGGGTAGAGTTCGGAGCGCTTGATGTTGGTCTCCAAACCCAACTCGGCCTGGCGGGTGGCCAGCACCATTACGATCTCTTCCAGGGAGGCGTTGCCCGCCCGCTCGCCGATGCCGTTGAGGCACACCTCCACCTGGCGGGCGCCGGCGGTGATACCGGCCAGGGAGTTGGCCACCGCCAAGCCGAGATCGTCGTGGCAATGCACCGAGAGCACCGCGTCGTTCACCTCGGGCACCTGCTCTTTCAGATACGTCAGGCGCTCGATGTATTCGTGGGGCAGGGTGTAGCCCACGGTGTCGGGGATGTTGATGGTGGTGGCGCCGGCAGCCAGGGCGGTCCGCACCGCCTCCACCAGAAAATCGGGATCGGTGCGGGTGCCGTCCTCGGTGGAAAACTCCACGTCATCGCACAGGCTTTTGGCCAGGCCCACCCCGGAGGTGATCTCGGCAATCACCTCTTCCCGGGTCATGCCCAGCTTGTGTTCCAGGTGGATGTCGCTGGTGGCGATGAACACGTGGATGCGGGGCTTGGCCGAGTGCTTGATGGCCTCCCAACAGCGCTCGATGTCCTCGGCGCCGGTGCGGGCCAGGCCGCAGATTATGGGCCCTTCCACCTCCTGGGCGATGAGGCTCACCGCCTCAAAATCGCCGGGACTGGCCGCGGGAAAGCCCACCTCGATGATGTCCACCCCCAACTGGGCCAGTTTGTGCGCAAGGCGCAGCTTCTCCTCTTGATTCATGGAAGCACCAGGCGATTGCTCGCCGTCTCGCAGGGTCGTGTCGAAGATCAGTACTTTTTCGGACATTTTTTCTCTCCCATGTCCAACACATAACAAACCCCCTTCCCTTAGACATCGGCAAGGGGGTTATATATGCCTGCTATGTCAGGGAGAGGGGGCGGGGTGGCTAGCTAAGGTGCAATCGTTCTTCGGCGCGGGCTTGGCTGGCGGCCAGTTCCTTGGCCGCCTTCTTCTTGGCCAGCAGACGAGCGCCGAAAGGCCCGCCCACCACGTAAGCGGCGAGCAGGACGAAACCCATTATCTGGGGCTGGATGGCCACCAACACGAACACCAACAGACAGGCCACCAGCCAGTTAAAGGACTTGAGCTTGGACAGGCCCAGTTCCTTGAACGACAGGTAGTGGATGTTGGAGACCATCAAGAAACTCAGGATGAACATCGCGATCACCACCGGCCAGGCGTTGGCCGGCGGACCGGGAAAAACCTGTTGCCAGGCCAGCACGCCGGTGGCCACGAAGCTGGCCGCAGCCGGGATGGGCAGGCCCACGAAATGGCTGGTGCCCACTTCCTCCACCTGCACGTTGAAGCGGGCCAGGCGCAGGGCCCCGCAGGCGATGAAGAGGAAAGCGGCCAAAAAGCCCAGGCGGTCCAGGGCCTGCAGGCCCCACATGTAGATCAGCACCGCCGGGGCCACGCCAAAGGCCACCAGGTCGCACAGCGAGTCGTATTCCACGCCAAAGGGGCTGACCGTCTTGGTGGCCCGGGCGATCTTGCCGTCCAGGCCGTCGAAGATCAGCGAGGCCAGGATGGCCAGGGCGGCCAGAGTAAAGTTGCCGGCGAAGGCCTCCATTATGGCGAAAAAACCGGAAAACAAACTGGCGGTGGTGACCAGGTTGGGCAGCACGTAGATCCCCCGCCGTCTCTGCTGGCGGTTTTTCTTACGTCTGGCGCGTTTTCCGCGTCGGCCCATTTCCTACATCTCTCCGATGATACTGACTCCGGCCCGCGTCTTGTCGCCCAAGTTGACTGAGACCTTGGCCTCCCGGGGCAAATATACATCCAGACGCGATCCGAATCTAATCATACCGTATCGCTGCCCAATTTGCACCTGGTCTTGGGGATGCAGGTCGCAGTGGATGCGCCGGGCCACCAAACCAGCCACCTGAGCGACCGCCATGACGCCGCGATCACCGGTGTCGATCACCACCTCCACCCGCTCGTTGGCGCTTGCCGCCTGGGGCCGGTCGGCGGGCATGTAGCCTCCCGGGATGTGTTCCACTTTCAGCACCCGGCCCGAGACCGGGGCCCGGTTTACGTGTACGTTGAAGATGTTCATGAAGATGGAGATCATCCGGGCGCGGCCGCCGGTGAAAGCGGGATGGTCCACCTCTTCGATCATCACCACCTTGCCGTCGGCCGGGGCGATCACCGTCCCCGGACCCACCGAGACCGAGCGGGCCGGGTCGCGGAAGAAGTTGATGATCAAAAGGGCGGCCAGCCAAAGGGGGATGGCCAGCCAGCAGACCTCCAGGGCGGTGGCCACCAGGGCCAGAAACAGGGAGCAGACAACATAGGGCCAGCCGGGGCGGGCCAGGGGGAATTTATCCATGGGCGCTTGTCTCACCTGGTGCGGGCGGGTTATGGGCTAGTCGTCCTGGCCGCGGTGGGCGGCCAGGATTTGCTCGATGCGGTCGCGGCCGGCCAGTTTCAGTTTTTGCAGCCGCTTGCGCTCCATCTGCTCCTCAGAAGAGAGATAGATACGCTGGTTCATCTCGTCCAAGGTTTTTTCCAGCTCCAGGTGCTCGGCCCAGAGGCCGGCCAGTTCCTGGTCCTCATCCAAAAGCGAACTGATTAGTTCCAGGTCCGATGGTTCCATACACCGCTCACAAGGGTTGGTTAAATAGCCTCGTCAATAAAATTTTACTAAAAGGCCCTCACTTGGCGCCAGCCCCGGGTTGCAAGGCGAACACGCACACCACCGAGGCAAACACCTTG
Organism: Desulfarculaceae bacterium; assembly: GCA_028277825.1. Taxonomy (GTDB): domain Bacteria; phylum Desulfobacterota; class Desulfarculia; order Desulfarculales; family Desulfarculaceae; genus Desulfoferula. The sequence goes on along the minus strand of JANQFN010000199.1, from coordinate 5,771 downwards.
ACCTGGCCGGGTTCCAGCGGCGTGGGCGCGGCGTTGGCCATCTTGGCCATGGCGAAATCCCCCCGGGGCCCGGGCCTTGGCTCGGCGGCATTGATCTCCAACAGGCCGCCCAAGACCATGCCGGCCGCCTGGGCCAGCACCCGGGCCTGGGCCAGGGCGTCGGCCACCGCCCGTGCCTGAGCCTTTTTGCGGGCCGCCGCCTCATCGGCCAGGCCCCACACTGGGCCGGACACCTGGTTGGCGCCGGCGCCCACTGCCGCGTCCAACAGGGGGCCGATGTTTTTGGGGTCAGTGGTGGTGACCTCCACCTGGTTGCTGGCCTGATAGCCAATCACCTGGTTCTGGCCCTTTTGCTTGTCCCAGCGGGTCTGGGCCGACAGGCGGTAACCCTGGGTCCGCAAGCGGTCCTGGGGCCCCAGGAGTTTTTTGACCGCCCCCAGCACCCGGGCCATAGTGGCGGCGTTGTCCCGGGCCGCCTTATCGGCTTGGGCCGCCCGGGTCTGCACCCCCAGCACCAGTTTGGCCTGGTCCGGTGTAAAGCCCAAGGCGGCGCGGCCCTCCACAGTGAGGGTGGGGGCCTTGACCGAGCCGGTCCCCGTGGCGGGATCAAGCATGATCAGGGCCAAGGCGGCCAGCACGGCAGTGGTCAACAAAGATCGGCGCATATCAAAAACCCCCTGTCTCTAATACCTCATCATATCACGCCGCCTGAGCCGGGGCTCACTGGATCAGCCGGTATTCGTCCAGGGGCAGGCCGAAGCGCACCTCCGCATCGGAGGGCCGGCAGTAGCGGGGCCTTAAAACCTCGGCCCCGCCGCCTTGGCCTTGGTCCAGGCGCTGGACGCCCATCAGGGCCAAAAGCCCAGGGTCGGGATCGTCGAACTCCGGCGGGGCCAGCAGGATGCCCGGCGCCTGCAAGGTCTCGGCGTAAAGCCGGGCGCCGGAGCCTAAAAGCAGGGCCGGGGGCTCCAAGCGCGGGGCCAAAAGCTCCGGGGTGATGGCCATGTCCTCCTCCAGCCGCTGGAGGCTCTCGCCTTGGCGGCTGAAGGCGGCGGCGTAGACCAGGCCCCGCCGGGCGTCGGCCAGGGCCCACACGGTGCGGGCCTCGGCCGGGGCGGCGGCGGCCAAAAGACGCAGGGAAGACACCCCCACCGCCGGAATGCCCAGGCCAAAGGCCAGGCCCTGGGCGGTGGCCAGGCCCACGCGCAAGCCGGTGAAAAAACCCGGCCCCAGGTTCACCGCCAGGCCGCCCAGGTCGGCTGGCTTGAGTCTGGTTTGCTCCAAAAGGTCAGCCACCGCCGCCAGCAGGCGGGAGGAAAAGCTCTGGCCCGGCCCCAGCTTGAGCGAGGCCAACACTTGATCGCCTTCGGCCAAGGCCACGCCGCCGCTGGCCAGGGCGGTGTCCAGGGCCAAGACGATCATCTTGTTTCTCCTACTGGGCCGCTCCGCCCAAAAGGCGGGCGATGTCGTTATAGAAAACAAAGACCATCAAGAGGATCAGAAGGGCCATGCCCACCTGCTGGGCCTTTTCGCGCACCCGGCGCGAAACCGGCCGGCGGGTGAAGGCCTCGATCAAGAAGAAGAAGATGTGCCCGCCGTCCAGGGCCGGGATGGGCAGCAGGTTCAAGATGGCCAGGTTCACCGAGATCAGGGCGGCGAAGTCCAGAAACGGACCCAGGCCGTGGCTGGCGGCCTGGCCCGCCACCTGGGCGATCAGGATGGGCCCACCGATGTTGTCCACCGAGACCTTGGCTTGGATGATCTTGACCACGCTCATGACGATCAATTCGCCGGCCATGTAGGTCTTTTTGAAGGCCAGGCCCACCGCGTCGATGGGCCCCACCGGCCGGTTCAAAATGTCCCGGCTGGCCATGATGCCCACCCTATACACCTGGTGCTTTTCACCGAAGATGTCGGTGACCTCCACCCGGTTGGGTTTGACACTCAATTCCACTTGCTGGCGGCCGCGCTGCAGCACCATGTGCACCGGCTTGCCGCCGCTGCCCTGGATGGCCTCCACCATGCGGCTCCAGTCGGCCATGGGCTGGCCGTTGATGGCCAAGACCTTGTCGCCCTTCTGCACCCCGGCCAGGGCGGCGGGCTTGCCGGCCATCACGTCGCCCACCTGGGTGGTCAGGGTGGGCACGCCCCAACCCACCAGCACCACGTAGTAGGCCAAGAGCGCAAACAGTACGTTGGCTATGGGCCCGGCGCCGACGATGGCCAGGCGCCAGCCCACCGGCTTTAAAGAAAAGGCCTTGGCCTTCTCCTCCGGGCTCACCTCCTCGTTGGGGTTTTCGCCCACCATGCGCACGAAGCCGCCCAGGGGAATGGCGGACAAACGGTAGTCGGTTTCGCCTTTCTTAAAGCCGAACAGGCGGGGACCAAAGCCCAGGCTGAAGGTGGTGACGCCCACCCCGGCCCGCTTGGCCACCAGGAAGTGCCCCAACTCGTGTACAAAGATGAGTATGCCCAGCACCACCGCGGCGCTGATGATGGTAATCACGGCGAGCCTCCTTGGTCCTCTACCCAGGCCCGTGCCTTAGACCGGGCCCAGCGGTCGGCCTCCAGCACCTCGGCCACGCTGGCCGGGCTGCCGGAGGTGTTTTGCTCTAACACCGCCTCAACGCAGGCGCTGATTCCAGGATAACTCAGACGGCCCTCCAAAAACCTCCCCACCGCGATTTCATTGGCCGCGTTGAGCACCGCCGGCGCGCTGCCTCCTGCCCGGCCAGCGGCAAAGGCCAGGGCCAGGGAGGGGAAGCGTTCCAGGTCCGGTTCAAAAAAGGTCAAACTGGCCACTTGGGCCAGGTCCAGGGCGGGCAGGTCCAAGGCCAGGCGTTGGGGGTATGACAAGGCGAAGGCGATGGGCGCCTTCATGTCGGGCTGGCCCATTTGGGCGATCAGGGAGCCGTCCACGTATTCCACCGCCGAGTGCACCACCGACTGGGGATGGATCACCACCTTGATGCGCTCAAAGGACTGCCCGAAGAGCCAGTGGGCCTCGATCACCTCCAGGCCCTTATTCATCAGAGTGGCCGAGTCCACCGTGATCTTGGGCCCCATGGACCAGTTGGGGTGGTCCAGGGCCATCTGGGGGGTGACCCGGGCCAGTTCTGCGGCGCTGAAATCACGGAAAGGCCCGCCGCTGGCGGTAAGCCAGAGCCGCTTGATGCCATCACGGTCTTGGCCCATCAGCGACTGGTAGATGGCCGAGTGTTCGCTGTCCACCGGGATGATGGCCGCCCCATTGGCCCGGGCCGCCTCAATGACCAGGCTGCCGCCGGCCACCAGGGCCTCCTTGTTGGCCAGAGCGATGTCGATGCCCGCCTTGGCCGCGGTGAAGGTGGGCAGCAGCCCGGCGGCGCCCACCATGGCGCTGACCACCAGGTCGGCTCCGCTGCCCGCCGCGGCCTCCAGATAGCCCTGGGGCCCGGAGAGCACCTTACCCTTGAAGCCGGTGGGAAGCAGAGCCTTGAGCTGGTCGGCGGCGGCTGCGTCCTTGACCGCCAAAAGGCCGGGCTGGTGCAGGGCGGCCTGAGCGGCCAGGGCCTCCACCGAGCGGGCCGCAGCGAGGCTGACCACCTGGAACTTATCCCGGTGCCCGGAGATCACCTCCAGGGTGGAGACTCCGATGGAGCCGGTGGAGCCCAGTATGGCCAGTTTTTTTACTGCCACCACAGCATCCTGATTAAAAGGAACAAGGCCGTGGCCGGCAGGATGCCGTCCACCCGGTCCAACACACCACCGTGTCCGGGCAGGATGCCCCCGGAGTCCTTGACGCCGGCGGCGCGTTTCAAGGATGACTCCAGCAAGTCGCCGCCCACGCTGACCGCGGCCAGGACCAGGCCCAACAGGGCGCCCAGGGCGGGCACGGTGTCGGGCAGCCAGAAGAAAGCGAACACCGCGCCCAACAGAGCCGCCGCCGCCGCGCCGCCCAATGCCCCCTCGATGGTCTTGCCCGGCGAGATGGAGGGCGCCAGCTTGCGTTTGCCCATGAGGTGGCCCGCGAAGTAGGCTCCCACGTCGGCGGCCACCACGCAGAAGATGGCGAACAATAAGAGCGCGCGGCCGTGGGCCAGACCGGCCAGGAGCAGCAGGCAGGCAAACAGACCGCCGCAGTACATCACACCCCAGGCCCGGCGCGAGGCGTGGACCCAGATATCGCCGCTGTTGTCGCCCTCAGACACCGCGGCCAGGGCGCAGGCGCCGGCGGCCAGCACCAGGGCGGCGGCCAGGGCGGCGCCGCCGGCCAGGGCGGCCAGGGGCAGGGCCCCGGCCAGCACCAGGCCCAGGATGGCCGGAGAGTTCCAGGGCCCGGGCAGGGTCATGCGGGTGTACTCGTGCATGGCCAGGCCGGCCACCAGGGCCAGGATGATGGCCAGGGCCCAGAGCGGGACCAAGGCGATCACCAGCACCGCCGCCGCGGCCAGGGGCAGGCCGGAGGCCACCCTTAGGGCCAGGCTGCTCATGGGTCGGCGGGCGTTGGAATCTGCCAACCTAGCCTCCCTCCAGTTGCTCGCCGGTCTGGCCGAAGCGCCGCTGGCGGCTGGCATACTGCCGGAAGGCCTCATACAGCTCCGGCTCCCTAAAGTCGGGCCAGTAGGTGTCAGTGAAATGGAACTCGGCGTAGGCGATCTGCCACAAAAGGAAGTTGCTCACCCGGAGCTCGCCGCTGGTGCGGATCAATAGATCCACCTCGGGCAGTCCCTGGGTATAGAGCGCTCCGGCCAGGGCGGCTTCGTCTATGGCGCTGGGATCGATTTCGCCCCGGGCCGCCTGCTCGGCAAGAAGCCGGGCCGCTTGGGCGATCTCCTGGCGGCCGCCGTAGGACAGGGCCAGGGTGAGCACCATTTCACCGCCGCCGCTGGTGGCGGCCATGGTGTCCTGCAAAAGGTCGTAGGTAGCTTGGGGCAGGCGGTCGATAGTGCCGATGGCGTTTAAGAGGATGCCCCGCTCGATCATCTCCTGGCGCTGGCTTTTCAAAAAGCGGCCCAACAGACGCATCAGGGCCTCGATCTCGGCCTTGGGCCGGGCCCAGTTTTCCTCGCTGAAGGCGTAGAGAGTGAGGGCGTCCAGTCCCAAACGGCGGCAGGCCCGCACCACCACCCGCACGCTTTCCGCCCCTTCCTCATGGCCCTTGACGCGGCGCCAGCCCTTGGACTTGGCCCAGCGGCCGTTGCCGTCCATGATCACCGCCAGATGGCGGGGCAGGGCTGCCGGATCCAACTGGTCCAGGCGGGGGTCGCTTTTTTCCTTGGGTGTCATGTTCAACCCTGGGGCTAAAACTCCAGGATCTCTTTTTCCTTCTCAGCCAAGAGTTCGTCCACCTTGCCCACGTATTCATCGGTGAGCTTTTGGACCGCGTCCTTGCCGCGGTGGGCGTCGTCTTCGGAGATGTCGCCCTCCTTCTGGAACTCCTTCAACATGTCGTTGGCCTCGCGGCGGGCGTTTCTAATGGCCACCTTGGTGTCCTCGCCCATCCCCTTGACCACCTTGACCAGCTCCTTGCGGCGCTCCTCGGTCAAGGGCGGCACCGCGATGCGCACCACCTTGCCGTCGTTGTTGGGGGTCAGGCCCAGATCGCTCTTCAATATGGCCTTTTCAATGGCCTCGCAGGAGCTGGGGTCCCAGGGCTGGATAAGGATCAGGCGCGGCTCGGGCACCGAGAGGCTGGCCATCTGGTTCAGCGGCGTGGGCGCCCCGTAATAGTCGGCGCGCACCGCGTCCAACAGCGACACCGAAGCGCGTCCGGTGCGCACCCGGTTGAA
>JANQFN010000198.1 GCA_028277825.1 Desulfarculaceae bacterium | reverse complement strand
AGCCAAAGCTACGTCGAGCTTGGAGCGCAGCCGGCAACACCGCCAGCGCTTGGCTGGCGCAGCCGGACGACCGGCCTTCGTGAAATATCCGGGCTAGAGTTGAAGTCTTGCCCAAGGAGGCGTCAGGCCTCCGGCGCCCGGTTGGGCAGGCCGGGCAACAGCGCCAGGGACAAGAGCACCACCACGCCCAGGGCGCTGATGCCGGCGCCGAAGGAGCCCATTTCGCCTAAAAACCCCAGGGCCGCGGGCAACACCCCGAAGCCCACGCTGATGGCAAAGGCCACGGTGATGGCCACGCGCAGGTTGTTGGTGTTCAGAGGCCCCAGAAAGGCCAGAGCAGCGAATGAGGCCGGGAAGAAACAGCCGGTGAGGGCGGGCTGCAAGAACACCAGCAGCACCAGCCACCAGCCCTGGGCCAGGCCCAAGATCAGGGTGGTTAGGCCCACGAAGGCGGTGACCAGGGCCATGGCCTTGACGTAGCCCAGTTTATCGGCCATCCAGCCGCCCACAAAGACCATGAAGATGCCTGAGATGCGGGACAAGGACAGGAGCAGGTTGGCTGTCTCCGGGTTCATGCCGTGCTCGTCGATCAAAAACAAAGGCAGCAGGGCATACACCCCCATGGAGCTGCCCAGGATCAGGGTGAACACCCCGGTAAGCCGCCACAGAGGCCAGGAAAGGGCTTCTTTTTTCATCAAAGCCAGGTTCAGGGGCTGGCCCTTGAAGCGCCCGCCCCGGCCGAAGAGACCAAAGGCCAGGGCGCTGATCAGGCTGGCCGCGGCGACCGCCACCAACACCACCCGCCAGGAATACCAGAGCATCAGGGCCGAAGAGGCCAGGGGCACCACCACGAAGGTGAGATTGGGCGCCACCTCGTGCAGGGCCAGGGCCCGGCCCAGATAGCGGTCTTCAACCAGGGCGGTGAGCGTGGCCAGACCCGAGGGCAGATAGAGGCCGCAGGCCAGGCCCAGGGCGAAGGCGCTCAGGCGAACCGCGGTCAGCGTGGAGCTCAGGGCCAGGGCCATTATGGCCAGGCCCACGCAGAAGGTGCAGAGCAGGATGGTGCGCCGGTGGTCCAGGGCGGCGGCCACCCAGCCCGCCCCCAGCATGGACAGGCAGTAGCCCACCGAGATTATCAGGTAGAGCGATCCCGCCTCGGCGTGGCCGAAGCCCAACTCCGCCTCCATGGCCGGCAGCAGCGGGGCCAGCACCATGCGCGAGGCGAAGTTGAAGAAAAAAATGACGGTGAGAAACAGCAGCGAACCCACCACGCCATTGACGCCGCCTCCGGGACCGCCGGTTTGCTTAGTTTGCATGACTTATAAGGCCTAATAATGTCGGGGCATTGAATTTTTCATTGGTCGCAAAATACAACTTTTGCAAACCGATGACAAATCATGTTTCAGCTTTATAGCGCGGCAAGCCGCGGGGAATGAACCCCCGTATGGGGGTTTAAGCAGCCCTTCTCCTGGGGCTTCGGGCGCGCCTGAGCCAGACGCCGGGGCGGTACTACAGATCCAGGACCGTGTGGCGGTGGAAGTGGTTGGGCGTGGTTTTCTTGCGGGGCAGGATCACCAGGCGTTGCAGGAGAGAAAGTTCCTGGGGCGCCTCTTTGTCAATGGTCTCATAGTCGATCAGCAGCCGGTCGTCCTCCCTTTGAATGCGCACATAATTCAGACAGTAGGAGGGGTAGTAGACGTCGGGGAAGGGCATCAGCACCGAACGGACCCGCCTGAGCTTTTTCAGCCAGGTGCCGGTGTTGATGATCGCCCTGCCGCCCAGGTCTTCCAGAAAGGCGTGGTGGGTGTGGCCGTAGAGGTAGACCGCCACTTCCGGATGGTCGTTTAACACGCGCAGGGCGGCTTCCTGGTGCACCTCGTGTTGTTCCAAGAGCAGTTTCTCAGTGGCGAACAGACCGTAGCGCTCCATGGTTTTTTGCATGTCGCGCAAGAGCAGCCAGAACACCACCCCTATGGGCAGCGAGAACAAGATGATGGTGCCGTTTACCAACAGAATCAGGTCCAAAATGTTGCCCACCATGCCCAGCGGCGCCAGCATCTGCTTGTCCGTGAAGAACTTGCCGGGCAGGATGCCGTATTCCTCCAGCAGGGACCCGGCCACCACCAGCAGGCTGATGATGAACAGGGCCAGAAAGGGAAGCAGCACCAGGCGCAGCAGGGAATTCATCTCGCGGTAGAAATAGTTGGACCACGTCCAGTGGGGCACTTCCTCCAGGGGGTGCACCGATTGTATATCCTTGAGCCAGTTGAATTTGCCCAGACCGGAGTATTTGCCGGCGCTGCCCACCACGTGGTGGGACACGAAAAAACCCAAGGGGTTGGCCCGTGGGTTGCCGAACTCGGGCAAGCGGTTGTTGTCGTCGTCCTGCATGCCGTGCTCGACCCAGATCTTTTTGTCCCCCAGATCCCTGGTGGTGGAGACCGATGTCTCCACCTGCACGTTAAACTCTTGCAGTCTCTCTCTATATTGTGGGTAGCAGGCCAGTTCATGATCGTGGTTGCCGGGCAGGATGGTTATGGTGATGCGCCGGCCGGTTCGGCGGAACTGCCGGAACAGGGCCTCGTGATGCCGGATCAACGCGTCCAGCTTGGCCATGCCCTCCCTGGCGGTGAACTCCCAGAGTCCGAAGCAGTCACCGGCGATGATCAACTCGGTGTCAGTTTCCTGCTCGGCCAACTTGGCCAAAAAGGCGATCAGTTCGGGCTCGAAATCGCATTCCTGCAGAGCGTCGTCGCCGCCGATGTGCAGGTCGCTGATAAAGAAATACTGCTTGGACACAAGTCTTTTCGTCTTTAGGAAAGGCTCTTTTGATTCCTGCCACCGCTTGAACCGCTGGAACCGCTCGTTTTTTCACCCGGCACTGAAACCGGCGCCGCAATACACCTATATGCATAGTAGCACGGGGACACACACTGGTAGAACAAAGCCGACATGCTCATTGCCCGCACGCCCGCCCCGCCCCGGAGCAGCCGGGTGCCGGTGGCCTTCGAGGCGGAGCGCAAAACCGGGGGCAAATGGCTGCCCGTGACCCACACTGCGGATATCGAAAAGGCGGTGTTTAACAAGATTGGGCCAACCTATTGAGCAGGCAGGTCACCGCCCCAACGATAAAGCCCCGCCAAAGCTGAAAACACTTTGGAAGGGGCTTTAATTGTGTGCAGCCTAACGGCTTATTACACCGGTACCAGTCTCCAGGCTTTTGACTTACCCCGGGGCTTTTCCAGGGTGAACTTGGCGCCTGTGGCGTAACCCGCTTTTTCCGAAAAATCAGAAATGGTCAAACGGCCCTTGTTAGTAACCGTATAGGTCTGCGGTTTGGTCTTGCCCTTGACACTGGGTGCCGCCTGTTTAATGGCGCCGCTTTCCACCATGGCCATTTTCAATTGCTGGGCAAACTCCACAGAAGTCATGGCCTTGTTTTTGTAGGCCAACTTCTCCCGGATTTCTTGTTCCGGCACGCCACCTTTAACCATCTTGATGAGCTTTTTGCGGTCAGCAGCATCCCATTTCGACTTTCTAGCCAATGTCTTTCTCCTTTTTGAGGTACTGATAATAAAGTTTTCATGATTGCATGACGCAATAATAAACAACCATGATCTATTTTGCAATATGGAACATGCTTTTGGGGTCCTGAGAACAAATTGATTTGGTTTTGGCAATTCACTCAGGACCGCCAAAAATAGTGATCAACAAGGCAGCAGACAGCAAAAAAGTGGCAGGCCCTGCCGATGAATTGTCTAAGATAGGTGGGAGTTGTGAAGACAAGAAATTAGATCTACCCTTATAACAAACAGATTGGGGCACAACAACTGAAGCTCCCTGTCTAACATAACGGCCTAAAACAACATATGTTTTTTATGAGACCAAGTAATCTGCGCCGTCGCGCAACTTGACAAGATTCAATAATCAGCAGGAAGCCGTATACCAGAAAAACAAAATATTTCATGACAAGTTACTTTAATCGTCCACAGGGGCAAAGGGAATAAGGTGAATCACTGCCCAATTAAGTCGCTGGAGGTAAAAATCAGATCAGGTCTTTGGATATGAACAACCCCGCCGCAAGCAGCGGGGTATCAAGAGGAAGATTTCAGCTTTATAGCGCGGCAAGCCGCGGGGAATGAACCCCCGTATGGGGGTTCAAATAAAATGTAAAGCATACGAACCAATGACGGCTATACAAGGCTCGCCATGAAATGGCCAAGGCCGGGTTATCTGCACAACTGGCTATAATTTTTGGGTGCTTCTGAAAAAACGAAGTTTGTCAAATTAACCGGTTGCCTGGTTTATAAAAGCGCTAAGGCCGGAGCCGGTTTCGCCCATCGCGGGCTCAAAGCGGGCTCAAAAATTCAGGTGGGCCGGACCATATTGAAAGGGATTCACACCCCCGGCCCCACCGCCGAAGCCATGAGCGTCCTGCGTAGTCACAAGATAATCCGTGTGGGGGACTGGCGTACAAACCGGATCTGGTTTAGAGGGCCGGGTGGAGGCACCTACCCTATGATGGCGTAATTTTCGTCCACCTCCAGGGTGAAGCGGCTGAGCACCTCGCGCACCTGCGCCCCGGCTTGGATGGGACTGGGTCCCAGCCGGGCCAACTGCTGTTGGGCGCGGGCGATGCGGCCCATCACCTCCGCCGCCTGGCTGGGGGCCACCCCGGCGGCCATGAGCCGCTCCGGCTCCAGGCCGGCCTCCCGCAACAGTTCATGCAAATGACCCAGGCGGTAGCCGAACCAAGTGTTGCCTGCCAGACAATAGCAGGCGTCCTCATGGCAGTGCAGGGCCAGCACCCCACTGAAACCTCGGCCCAGCGCCTCCAGCACCAGGTCCGCGTCCAGCTTGCCGGCGCAGGGCACCTCCACCAGGCGCACCCCCCGGGGCCGGGGCGCTCCAGCCAGGCGGGCGGCCTTGAAGGCCTGGGCCGCCCCCTGGGCGCAGAGAAACACCAGCAAATCGCGGTGGCTGCCGGCGCCCAGGTCGCCCACCCGGCCCGCGGCCGCCCCGATTTCGTCCGCATAGCGCTGGTCTTCCTGACCGCTAAGTTGGATCGCCTCCATGGGGCATTCAGCGGCGCAGGTGCCGCAGCCGGTGCAAACTAGGGGATTGTAAACCGGCCGGCGCTCCAGGCGGCCCATGGCTCCCTGGGGGCATACCCGCACGCAGGTCAAACAGATGGTGCAGCGCTTGCGGTCCACCCGCACCCGGCCGGCCTCTGCCAGAACCTCCCCCTGCCCCAGGAGTTTTTTGACCTCAAGCAGTGCCTCGGCCACCTCGTCCGACCAGCGCTCGGGCTCACCCGTACCCCTGGCCTCGGCCAGCAACAACACGCCACCCCGGCCGCTGAACACGGGCAGGGCGCCCACCCGGTCCGGCTGCAAGCGGCGCCCAGGGGCCGGATGCAGGCCCAGGCTGGCGCCCAACTCCAGATAGGCCCGGTCCGGCGCGGGGGTTTCATCCACCACCACCACATCGAATTCCTGGCTCAGCTTGGCGCCCAAAACCTCCTCGTCCCAGACCAGCTCCACGCCGCCGGCTCTCTCGCTGGCCGTCAGCCCGCCGGAGGTGAACTTGACCATCACTACGCCCTGCCCCCGCATCTGCTGGGTGATCTCCTCCAGGCCGCTGCCAGCCACCTTGGCGTTTTTGGTGAAAAGCACCACCCGCGACTTAGGATCGGCGGCCACCCGCCGGGCGGCCCGGGCCGCGGCCCGCAGGTTCAGGGAGTCGGACTCCCGGCCCAGGCCCAGGGCGAAGGCGACCCTCAGCGGCTTTGGGCCGAAGCGCCTCTTCAAGTGCTCCGGCGAATCCAGCAAACTCAAAAAGCGGCTCAGGCCCATCACCGCCGCACAATCCTCCAGGCCGCTGCCCGGGAGGTTCAGCTCCCGCGGCGGCCCCTGAGCCATCACCACCGCGCCGAGATGCAAATCGTGCACCTGGCCGCCCCGGTCCCGAACCCGGGCGCGGAAGTCACCGGCCCCGCCGCTGAAGGAGAGCAGGCGTCCCTGGCGCAGCAGGGTGATGCCGGCCTCCGTTTCCAGCTCCCGGGCCAGCCCGGCGGCGGCCTCTGTGGCCTCGGGGCCCAGCAGCGGCTCTACCGGCGCCAGGCGCCGGCCAGGGGTCAACAGCGTCACCGGGTGGCCAGCCTGGGCCAGGCCGCGGCTGGCCGACAAGGCGGCCAGCCCGTCGCCCACCACCAAAACGCCGGTGGCCACTTGGCGTGGTTCTCTTACGATCTCCCCGGTGTAGACCTGGCTGCAAAGGGCCTGGCTCAAGGCGGCCTGGGCTCCGGGGATGACTTCGCACACCGCCGTCCCCTCTCCGTCCGGCTTTTGGCACAGGTCCAAGACCTGAGCCGCTTCCGGGTCCAGGCCGGCTTCGCGCATCAGGCGGCTGAGGGTGCCGGGGTTCTTGAGCAGGGGGCAGGCCCCCACAATCGCCGATTGAAGGTTGTTCTCCCGGCAGAGACGCACCACCTCGGCGGCGCCCTCGGCCTGGCATATTTGGGGCAGGTCGAACACCAGGCCACCGGCGCCGGCTTCAGCGGTCCAATGCAATTGCTTGTAGGCCAGCGAGTCGGCGGCGCCGCCCCCGCCCTGACAGAGAAAGACTCCCAGCTTGGCCGGCTGCTCCATGCTCAGGCTCCTTCCAGATAGTTGATGACCTCTTGGGCAGCGCGTCCGGAGTGGGCCAGGGTTTCGGCCACGTCCATGGGCCGGGCCGCGGTGCCGGCCAGGAACACACCGGCATTGTCTCCTGAAGCCAAAAAGCCGTGATGGCCCGAGTCAAGGCCGGCCAGGTTGCACAAACCCGGATTGTCCGGATTGGGAGCCAGGCCCACGCTGAGCGCCACCAGGTCAAAGGCTTCGCTCACCGGCGCTTTGCCGGCTTGTGCCTGGTAGTCCACCAGCACCTGGCTCTCCTTGCCGCGGTACACGTCGTAGGGCATAGAGCGGATCAAGCGCAGTTCGCTCTCGGCCGCGGCCAAAAAGTCATCCACCGCGTGGCCGAAGCTCTGCAGGTCCATGTAAAACACGCTGACCTGGGTGCCGAGGCGTACGGCCAACATACGGCCCAGGCGCAGGGCATAGCCGCAGCAGACCCGCGAGCAGTAGTTATTGCCCGCCGTCTCCCGGGAGCCCACGCATTGGATGAAGGCCACCTTGTGCGCTTCCCGGTCGTCGCTGGGCCGAAGCAGCCGGCCCTGTTCGCGCAGCATGGCCTCCAGTTCCAGGGCGGTGACCACGTCGGCGAAACGGCCGTAACCCAGGCGCTGAACCGGCGCGGGGTCATAGGGCGCAAAACCGGTGGCCAAAACCACCGCCTCCGCCTGGAGGCGCACTTCTTGCGGTTTCCGCGAGAAGTCTATGGCCTCTTCCGGGCAGACGTCGCGGCACATGGTGGATTGGCCGTCCTTGAAATAGAGGCAGGCCGCGGGGTCTATGGCCAGGCGGGGCAGTTCCGCGGCCAGAGCGGGGCCTTTGATGGCGCCCTCCTCCAAGGCCGGACACACCTGAAGACACAGGCCGCAGCCGTTGCAGCACCCCGGGTCCACGTAGGCCGGGCGCTGGTGCAGCACCGCCTCGAAACCGCCGTTGACCCGGGCCAGGGCGCTCATGGTTGCCCGGCGGTGCAGGGTGATCGCCGGCTCGCTCAGCACCTGGAGCAGGCGGGGTTCGGCCAGACAGGAGTTGCACTTCAGGCAGGCGTCAATGGCCTTGCAGGCCAAGCGAGCGGCGTGGCCCCCCATGAAGTCCTCTTTCTCCACCAAATCCACCTTGGCCCCCTGGCCGGCCAACTCCAGGGCGGTGCTGCACCCGGCGATGCCGCCGCCGATCACCAGGATCTGCTTGTCTTGTATGCTCACGCAGGCCTCCCTCTTCAAGCCTGGAGAAGCGCCAACAGCTCGGGCAGGCGCTGGGGCGCGCCAGGCCAGGACAGATGCGCTCCCCCGGCCAGACCCGAGGCCTTGACCTCCTTCGCCAGGGTGGCGGCCGCCTCCGGCCCGGCCTCATCGGTCACCTCCACCCCGGCGATGAGCTTGGCCTCCAGCGGGCCCGCCGCCTCCACAAAGGCCTCCAGCCCGGCCAGGCCGCTCAGGGGCTTGGTCATGAAAAAGCCGGCTCCGGCTCGGAGCTTTTTGTTGAACTTCATCACTTGAGGCGGCTGGGGGCTGGCCTCAGGCGCTAGGCCCGAGCCCAGCAAAAACCTGGCCGCTCCATTCAACCCCCCGGCCAAAACCAGGGCCTGCACCGAGTCCAGATCGTAGACCGGCTTGGCCCCGGGCTGGTCGCCCAGGTTGACGAAGTCGCCGCTGACCAACAAGAGGTTGTCCAGGCCCGCGGCGGCCGCGGCCAGCATCTCGCTGGTCAGGGCCAGGCGGTTGCGGTCGCGGCAGGTCAGGGTCACGATCACCTCGGCCCCGGCCTCCTGGCTGAGCCTTTGGCCGGCCAGGACCGGGCTCAACCGGGCGCTGGCCAGACGGTTGTCACTAATCACAAACGCATCCACCTGGCCGTTCAACTCCGAGGCCAAATCAATCAGCGGAGCCAGGTCCGGGCCGGCCGGCGGGTCCAGTTCCACGGTGATTACGAACTCCCCGGCGGCCAGGGCGTCGCCAAAGCTACTCATGGGCGCTGTACCTCCGTTCATAGGCCGGATGCACCTGAGCTCCCGGCAGGTTGTCAGCGTGGTCGCGGGCGGCCACGATGGGCTCCAAGTTCGACAGGCGGCCGGTGTTTTCCAGGCGCTCCCAGATCAGGGCCCAGGCGCAGTCTTTCAGGGGATCGGCCTCGCACTTGCCCTCGCTGGCGCCGCCGCAAGGGCCGTTGAGCATGCCCTTGGGGCACAGGGCCTGGGGGCAAATGCCGCCGGTGAGGCTCAGGAGGCAGTCGCGGCAGGAGCGGCAGCGCTCCCCCCACACGCCCACGTCGTCGTTGATGCCGATGAAACTGGTGTTCACCCCGGCCAGCACCGGAGTGTCGCTGAAGCGCTCGGCCAAAAACGAGATGCCCGCTCCGCAGGCCAGGGAGAGCACCGCCTCGTGTTCAGCCACCTGCGGCGCCAACTCGTCCAGGAACTCGCGGTCACACTGGCGCTCCACGCAGGCCACAGCAAAGGTACATTCATCGCCTTTGATTTGGGCGCCCATGTCCAGTTGCGAGGCCAGGATGCCGGCCTCTTTTTCGCCGCCAATGAGGCACACCGCCACACAGGTGCCGCAGCCGGCCACCAGCACCCGATTAAAGCCGCTGACTGACTGGGCGATCTCTGCAAAGGGCTTTCTTTGGGCTACTATCATGCTCTTGGCTCCTCCAGGGCAGCGGCCTCGGCCAGAGGCCTCTGGGCTCTCAGGGGATTGGGCCCCATTTCCAGGGCGCGGCGGGTCATCATCTTAACCGCCTCGGCCCACTGGGGCGCGTCCGAGGCCCCGATGTGAAACATCTCCAGCCTGCCGCCGCCCAGCCCGGCCTCGTCCAACAGGGCCTGGGCGTGGGCCACCCGCTCCTTGGCGCGCAGGTTGCCCTCCAAAAAGTGGCAGTCGCCGACCTCGCAGCCCGAGACCATCACCGCGTCGGCCCCGGCCCGGAAGATCTCCAGCAGATAGATCACGTCCACCTTACCGGTGCATAAAAGCTTGACCACCAGCACGTTGGGGGCGTATTGCAGACGCATGGAGCCGGCCATGTCCGCGGCGGTGTAGGTGCAGTAGGTGCAGATCAGGGCCACGATCTTGGGTTCGTATTTCTGGGCCATTTGGTTTCCTCTATGGCTGACGCCCTCAGATCGCGCAGGCCTTGGCCAGGATCTGGGCGTCGGTGTGGTGTTGCACCTGAATCAGCTTGCGGGGGCAGGCCGCCGCGCAGTTGCCGCAGCCCTGGCAGGCAGCCGGATCGATGTAGACCACGCCTTCTTCGTTTATTTGCGGCACCCCGTAGGGGCAGGTGCGTAGGCAGGTGAGGCAGGCCACACAGCGCTCGGCGTCCACCACGGCCACCTCACCGCCCACCATCATCTCGGCCCGGGAGAGCACCGTGGCCGCCCGGGCGGCGGCCGCCTTGGCCTGGCTGATCGCCTCTTCCAGAAACTTGGGACCGTGGGCCGCGCCGGCCATGAAGAAGCCGGCGTTGGTGAAGTCCACCGGCCTCAGCTTCAGGTGCGCCTCCATGAAAAAGCCGTCCGCGTCCAGGGGCAGCTTGAGGCGGCTGGCCAGGGCCGGCGCGTCCTCTTGCGGCCGCATTGCCGCGCTCAGAGCCAACCTATCTGGCCTCAGCTCCAGCCACTCACCCAGGATCTGGTCGTAGACCATCACCTGGAGACTGTCCTGAAAACTGCTCACCTGGGGTGGGTTGTCCGGGTGGAAGCGCACGAAGCGCACGCCCAGTTCCCGGGCCTTTTTGTAGTACAGCTCCTTGAAGCTGAAGGTGCGGATGTCCCGGAACAGGATAGTCACCTCGGCCAGGGGCTTGAGTTCCTTGATGCGGATAGCGTTTGCCACCGCCGCCGAACAGCAGATGCGCGAGCAGTAGCTGTGCTCCTCTTCGCGGCTGCCAACGCACTGGATCATGGCTACCTCTTCCACTTCATCCAGCCAGACGGGATCATCGTGCAGGGCCTGGTGCAGGCTGAGCTGGGTGAGCACTCGTTCGTCTTCGTCGAACAAATACTGCTGCGGCTGGTACTCACGGGCGCCAGTGGCGATCACCGCCGCCCCATGCTTTAGCTCAAAGGCCTTGTCCGGCCCCTGGATCTGAGCCGTGAAGTTGCCCACCAGGCCCTTGATCTCCTCCACCTCGCTGTCAATGTGCACCGTGATGTAGCCGTGGTGAGTGACCCGGTCGATGAGCTGGGCCAGGTGGGCCTGCACGTCGCGGCCCTCCAGGGTGGCGTGCAGCCGCCGGGCCAGGCCGCCCAGTTCAGATGAGCGTTCCACCAGGTGGGTGGCGAATCCCTGCTCGGCCAGGCTGAGAGCGGCAGTCAGACCGGCCGCGCCGCCGCCGATGACCAGGGCGGTCTGCTCCACCGGCACGGGGAACTGGTGCAGGGGCTCCAGAAGGCCGGCCCGGGCCACGGACATGCGGATCAGGTCCATGGCCTTGGCCGTGGCCGCGCCGTGGTCGCCCTGGTGCACCCAGGAGCACTGGTCGCGGATGTTGGCCATCTCGAACAAATAGGGGTTCAGGCCGGCGCGCCTGAGGGTGTCCTGGAAGAGTTTTTCGTGGGTGCGCGGCGAGCAGGAGGCCACCACCACCCGGGTGAGGCCCTGGTCCTGGATAACCTGGGCCATCTTTTCCTGGCTGTCGGTGGAGCAGGTGAAAAGGAACTCCTCGGTATGAGCCACCCCGGGCAGGGAGTTGGCGTACTCAACCGCGCCGGGCACATCCACGATGCCGCCGATGTTGATGCCGCAGTGACAGATGAACACTCCCACCTTTTCCTCGCCGGTGATCACCCGCTCGGGCGGGAACTCGGCCTGACTCACCTCTTTGCCCCGCACCGCGGCCAACAGCTCGCCGGCCTGGGCGGCAGCGCCGCTGGCCTGCATCACGGTGTCGGGTATGTCCCGGGGCGCCTGGAACACCCCGCAGGTAAATACCCCCTCCCGGCTGGTGTCCAGGGGGTTGAGGCCCTCGCCTTGGGCGAAGCCGAAGCGGTCGGTGTCCACCCGGACCGCTTGGGCCAGTTCACCGGCGTCGACGCTGGGGGCCAGGCCCACCGAGAGCACCACCATATCGAAGCGTTCCTCCACCAGCTCGTCGCGCTCATCAAAGTACTCGAGCAGCAGATCGCCGCTGGCCATGTCCTCAATGACGCGGCTGGGCATGGAGCGCACGTAGCGCACCCCGTGCTGGTCCCGGGCCCGCTCATAGTAGCGGTCAAAGCCCTTGCCCTGGGCGCGGATGTCCATATAGAAAATGCTGGCGGTGAGCCCCGGCAGGTGCTCCTGGGCGATGATGGCTTGCTTGGAGGCGTACATGCAGCAGACGTATGAGCAGTAATCGCGGCCACTGGAGGCGTCCCGGGAGCCCACGCACTGGATCCAGGCCACCCGCTGGGGCTCTGTGCCGTCGCCGGGCCGCTTGACGTGCCCGCCGAAGGGCCCGCTGGCTGACAGCACGCGTTCGAATTCCAGGCTGGTGATCACGTTGGGATAGCGGCCGTAGCCGAACTCACCCTTTTGGCCGGCGTCAAAGGGCTCAAAACCGGGCGCCATGATCACCGCCCCCACTTGGAGGTTCATCTCCTGGGGCTCCATGGCGTGATGAATGGCCTGGGCCTGGCAGACCTCCAGGCACTGGTAGCATTCCGAGCAGATGCCGCAGGCCAAACAGCGGGCGGCCTCGGCCCGGGCCGCATCCTCAGAAAAGGCGGCCACCACCTCGTTGAAGTCGCCCTTACGCTCCTGGGGGTCGCGTGCCGGTGGCTTCTGGCGGGGCGCTTTGGCCAGGCCCTGGGTCTCGGCCCGGGCCAGGGTGTGTTTCTCCTCGCGGCCCTGGGCCAGGTCCTCGCCGTCAACGTAGCGGCGGATGCTTTCGGCCGCGGTCTTGCCCGCGGCGATGGCCTCGATAGCCGAGGCCGGGCCGGTGACCGCGTCGCCGCCGGAGAAGACCCAGTCCAGCGAGGTCTGCAGGGTAACCGGGTCGGCGATGACCCGGGCCCGGGGGGCCACTTCCAGGTCTCGCTTGGGCTCCAGGAAGTCCAGGTCCGGCTCCTGGCCGATGGCGGCCAGCACACAGTCCACGTCAATCAGGTATTCGCTGCCCTCGACGGGCATGGGCCGGCGGCGGCCCGAGGCGTCGGGCTCACCCAACTCCATCCTGATCGCCTCCACCTCGCTCAAACGGCCTTGGATATCCAAAAAGCGCTTGGGCGCAGCCAGAAACTCGATCCGGACCCCCTCTTCCAGGGCCTCTTCGATCTCCTCGGCATAGGCCGGCATCTCCTGGCGGGTGCGGCGGTAGAGGATGCTCACCTCTTGGCTGCCCAAACGCAAGGCGGTGCGGGCCGCGTCCACCGCCACATTGCCGCCGCCGATGATGCAGACCCGCTCGCCGGGGCTCTCGGCCAGGCCCAGGGCGGCCTCTCGCAAGAACTCCACACCCGAGCGCACCTGGGGCAGGCCCTCGCCGGGCACCCCCAGGCGCAGGCCCTTGTGGGCGCCCACCGCCATAAACACCGCGCCGTAGCCCTGGGCCTTGAGGTCATCCAGGGTCAGGTCCGGGCCCAGAGGCGAGGCCAGCCTCAGCTCTACCCCCAGGCGCTTGATGTATTCGATCTCATAATCCAGTACCTCCGGCGGCAGGCGGTAGTCGGGAATGCCGGTGCGGAGCATGCCGCCGGCTACGGGCAGCGCCTCGAAAATGGTGACTTGAAAGCCCTCCAAGGCCAAATAGTAGGCGGCGCTGAGGCCCGCCGGGCCCGAGCCCACCACCGCGATTTTTTCCGCGCGGGCCGGCTTGCATTCGGGCAGGGCCGTCTCGCCCTGGGCCACCTCCCAGTCGGCCACGAAGCGCTTCAGCTCGCGGATGGCGATGGCCTCATCCACCTCGGCCCGTGCGCAGGCCTCCTCGCAGGGGTGGGTGCAGACCCGGCCGCATATTGCGGGCAGCGGGTTGTCCCGGCGGATCAGCTCCAGAGCCTCGGCGTAGCGGCCTTGGGCGATCAGGGCCACGTAACCCTGCACGCTGATGCCCGCCGGGCAGGCCGCCTTGCAGGGGCTGGTGCCCAGCTTGTCGATGGCAAAGGCGCTGGGGATGGCCTGGGGGAAGTGGCGGTAGATGGCCTTGCGCCTGTTCAGGCCCTGGTTGAAGTCCGCGGGCACCTCAACCGGGCAGGCCTTGATGCACTCGCCGCAGCCGGTGCAGGCGTCCTCGTCGATGAAGCGGGGCTCCCGGGTGAGGCTGACGGTGAAGTCGCCGGGCTCGCCGTCGACCGAGGTGATATTTCCCCGGCTGATGATCTCGATGTTGGGGTTGGCGGCCACCTCGATCAGCTTGGGCGAGATCATGCAGGTGGAGCAGTCGTTGGTGGGGAAGGTCTTGTCCAAGCGGGCCATGATGCCGCCGATGGAGATGTCCTTTTCCACCAGATAGACTTTGAAGCCGGCCTCGGCCAGGTCCAGGGCCGACTGCATGCCCGCAATGCCCGCGCCGGCCACCAGCACCGCACCGGACATGCGCTTGTCCTTGAGATCGATCACTTGCGCGTTCATAGCCGCTCCCAGACCCCACGGGGCAGGCCGCTGTTTTCAAGAAGCAGCCTGGGGCTGACCAGGTGCCGGCCCAGCCACTTGTTGGTTTGCTGGTGGCCCAAGGCCAGGCCCATCAACTCGGTGAAGTAGAACACCGGCAGATACACCTCCCGGCCCATCTGGCGGCTGATTTGCTCCTGGTACATGTCCAGGTTGGCCTGACACATCTGGCAGCCGGTGACGAGGCAGTTGGCCCCCCGCTCCAGGGCCCACTGGTAGAGCCGGGCCACCAGGGTGAAGACCAACTCGGGCCGGGCCACCGCGTGGCTGGCCCCGCAGCAGTCTGTCTTGAAAGGCCAGTCCAAGACTTCGGCGCCCAGTCCGCTCAGCAGCCGGTCCAGCCCTTGGGGGTTTTCATAATCCTTTTTGCCGGTGACCGCCGGCGGCCGTTGTCCCTGGCAGCCGTAGTAGCAGACCGGCTTGAGGCCGGTCAGGTCCTGCTCCAGCCGGCTTTCAGCCAGGGCGATCATCTGGGGCGTGGTGAAAAACTCGTTTAGTTCCAGCACCTGCACGCTCTGATAATCAGTGCCCAAACGGGCGATCTCGTCGATTATCAGGGAGCTGTCCTCAAGCAACTCGTGGCGGGCGCTGGCCAGGCGGTTAAAGCACAGGGCGCAGGGAACCACCAGCGGTTGCGCTTGGCCCTGGGCCAGGGCCAGGTTGCGCGCCGCCAGGTTCAGGGTCACCCGGTGGTCCAGACTGTGGGCCGCGGTGGCCCCGCAGCAGTTCCAGTCCTTGAGTTCGTTGAATTTGACATCCATCAAACCGGCAACGCCGGCGATGGACTCGGCGTAATCCCTGGCCGTGGCCTCCAGCGAACAGCCGGGGTAGTAGCTCACCTTAAACATCGCCCTTCTCCTTGGCCTCTTTGAAAAGCGCCTTGAGCCAGGCCTTGTCCTTGGTGCCCGCGGGCAACAGCTTCATGCGGCCCTTTTTGAGCATTCTCAGGCCCAGCCTGGCGTTGGCCAAGGCCTCGACACCGAATGCGCCGCCGGTCTTGAGCAGATAACCTGCCATGAGGGAGCCCTCGAAGACCCGGCCCCGTTTGGCCACGTCGTTCAGGAAGAGGCGATGGAACAACAGCACCCGCTCCTCGGCCGCCTCCTCGCCCCGTTTGAACACGGTCTCGGTGAGCCAGTCCATCAGCCGGGGCAGGTCCACCTCGTTGGGGCAGCGGGTGAGGCAAGTCTGGCAGGAGGCGCAGAGCCAGATGGTGCGGCACTTCTCCAGCTTTTCGATTTGGCCCAGCTGCAAATAGCGCACCACCTGATAGGGATGCAGGTCCATGGCAAAGGTCAGGGGACAGCCGTTGGAGCATTTCTTACAGCCAAAGCAGGACGCGGCCCCTGCCCCGCTGGCCGCATCCACCCGGGCCAACCAGCTCCCGCTGGGGCGTATTGCGTCCCCGGCCCGGGGAGAGGAGGAATGGTTTGCCTCCCCGGGCATTGGAGCCGCCGGGTTGGTTTCGGGTGTAGCGGTCGTTTGGGTTGTGTTTTCCATGCCAGCCATGTCTCAGACCGCCCTTCAGCCGATGATGCGCTTGACCTCGCCCATTAACTCTTCGGGCTCGGGCGGCTTTTCGATGTAGCCTTCGGGTTCGGGCACGCTCTGGTTCTTGAACTTGTCCAGCACCTTTTGTGAGTGCAAAAAGGTCTTCTTGGCCAGACCGCTGATGATCAACACCGGCACCTCGGTGTAGGCCGGGTCGGTCTTGATGTCCCGATACATCTTGATGCCGCTCTCCTTGGGCATCATCACGTCCAGGGTGACCAGGTCCGGTGGTTTTTCCTGAAACTTGCCCCAGCCCTGCTCGCCGTTTTCGGCCACCACGGCTTTGTAGCCGTTGGAATCCAGCAGGGTGGAGATGAAGGTGCGAACGTCCAGTTCGTCGTCCACCACCAATACTCTCTTAGTCATGGTTCTCTCCTCCCTGTTTAAAGGGTGTAAGTTCTTTCCGGGTTGCGGATGGCCATCACGTGGCAGGGACAGCGCCGGCTGACCTGCTCCACGGTGGAGCCGTAATGGGTCTGCTCGCTGGCTGAGGCCCCCACCGCACCCATCACCACCAGGTCCACGCCGTTTTCACGCACATAGCGCAATATCTCCACGAAGGGAGTCCCGGCGCGCACCTCCCAGTTAACGTCCTGCAAACCGTTGAGTTTGCCCATGTAGCGGGCCTTGAGGTCGGCCAGCAACTTCTCGATCAGCTCCGGCGTGACGTCCACCACCTCTCCCTCGGGCGCCCCCTCGTCGGTCTCGGTGGGGCTGTAGCGCATGGTGGTGTGGGGACAGTGCAGCACGTGCAGTTTGGCCCCGTGGCGCTGCGCCAGATCCACCGCGTGATACAGGGCTATCTCCGCGTCCTCGGAGAAGTCCGTGCAATACAAGATGTTCTTGTAGGCAATCATGGTTTCACCTCCCTGGTTAAGCCGGCCTTGGTGCGCGGTCACCATTGCCGGCGATGAATTCCCGGGGCCGCCGGGCCGGCAGCACCAGGCGGAACACGGCCCCCTGGCCCGGGTGGTTGTCATACTCCACCCGGCCGCCGTGCTCCTCGGCCGCTTTGGCCGATACCATCAGGCCCAGGCCGGTGCCGGCCGAGCCCTTGCTGCTGTAAAAGCCTTCGAATACATGGTCCTCGGCCTCGGGCTCCAGGCCCGGGCCGTTGTCGCTTATGGCGAAACACACCTCACCGCCGCCGCTGATTAGCGACAGCTCCACCCGTCCGGCGCTCACCGTGGCCGCGGCATCCAGCGCGTTGCTCAAAAGGTTCATCAGCGCATCCAGCACCATGGGCTGATCCAGCGGAGCGCGCAAGACCTCGCCCCCCGGCAACAACACCAACTCCACGCCCTGGTCCTGGGCCTGGCTGGCCAGGCATTGGATTGCCTCGCCTGCCAGATCAAATAGATTGCAGGTCTTACACTCGGGTGGGCGGGGTTTGGATATGGTGAGCAGATCGCCCACCAGCTTCTGCACCCGGGCCAGATTGCGCTGCAGCATCTCCCGGCCGCTGGCAATGGTATCGGGATGGTTATTTTCCAGGCCCTGGGCCAGCAGGTACATACCGCCCTTGAGCCCGGCCAGCATGTTCTTGATGGAGTGGCCCAGGGCGCTGACCGTCTGGCCCACCGCGGCCAGGCGCTCGGCGGCTACCACCTGGGCGGTGGCCCGGGCCACGCGCTCTTCCAGCTCCTCGGTGTAGGCCTTGAGCTCGGTCTTGAGCGCCAGGCGCTGCTGGGCCCGCTTGAGCGCCACCTCCAGGGCCTGATCGCTGATGGGTTTGGTCACGAAATCCGAGGCGTCAAGCTGTAAGGACTTGATGGCCAACTCCAAATCGCCGTGGCCGGTGATCACGATCACCTCGGTTTCCGGGCTGATGGTCTTCAGGCGCTGGAGCACCTCCATGCCGTCCATGCCCGGCATCTTGATGTCGGTGAGCACGATGTCGGGCTCCTCGGCCACGAACACCCTGAGGCCTTCCTCGCCGCTGGCCGCGCTGGACACCCGGTAGCCGTCGGCGGCCAGGGACAAGGACATCATGCGCCTAATACCCGGTTCGTCGTCGATCACCAAAAGACGCTTGAAGCGCTCGGGGTCGAGGTGGCTCATGCCGCCTCCTCACTGCGGGCGGGGAAGCTCAGGCGGAAGCTGGTGCCTTGCCCGGGCCGGCTCTCCACCGCGATGCTGCCCCCGAAGTCGCGCACGATGCCGTAGGAGATGGACAGGCCCAGGCCGGTGCCCTTGCCCACCTCCTTGGAGGTGAAGAAGGGATCGAAGATGCGGTCCACATCCCCGGCTTGGATGCCGCGTCCGTTGTCAGACACCGTAACCACCACTTGATCATCTTCCAGGCAGCTGTCCACCTTGATCAGGCCCCGGCCGCTCCAACCCGCTTCGCGCCGCTCCTCGATAGCGTCGCGGGCGTTCATCACCAGGTTGATGAACACCTGTTCCAAGCGGTTGTTGTCGCCGCGCACCGGCGGCAGGCCCGGGTCCAAATCGGTCTGCACCTCTATGTCGTGCACGCTGAGCTGCTGGCCCAACAGGGCGAAGACCCCTCGGATGGGCTGGTTGATGTCCAGGTGCTCGGCCACCACCTCGTGCTTGCGGCCGAACTCTCTCAGGTGACTGATGATGCGCCGGGCCCGCTCCACCTGGGCGCCCAACTCGGCGGCCACCTCGGCCAAGGTGGCGGCCTCAGGCAGGCGCCCGTTTTTGACCGCCTTGTTCAGATAACCCGAGCCGGTGGCGATGACGCTCAAGGGCTGGTTCAACTCGTGGGCCACGCCGGCGCTCATCTCGCCCAGGGTGGCCATCTTGGCCGCCTGGATCAGTTGCTGCTCGGTTTGCAGGCGCTCGGTGATGTCGCTGGTGGTGGCGATTACCGCCTGGCGCCCCAAATGCTCACCGTAGGAGGCGCGCAGGTTGACAAAGAAGGTCTCGCCGTCTTTCCTCACCTGGCGCACCGTGGGTAAAAAGGCCTCGTA
This sequence comes from Desulfarculaceae bacterium, assembly GCA_028277825.1. Taxonomy (GTDB): domain Bacteria; phylum Desulfobacterota; class Desulfarculia; order Desulfarculales; family Desulfarculaceae; genus Desulfoferula. Next base: position 3,541 of record JANQFN010000198.1, on the reverse strand, counting down.
GCCGGCGATGAAGGCCCGCACCCGCTCCCGTTCCCTAGGGTGGGTCAGTTCCAGGAAGGAGAGGCCGGCCAACTCCTCCGGCCCGTACTGATACTCCCCGGCCGCCCGGTGGTTGGCGTCCAGAATCTCGAAGCTGGCCGCGTCGAAGACGATGATAGGGTTGGGGTCGTTATCAAAGAATAGGCGGTACTTTTCCTCGGAGCGCTTCAGTTCCTGTTCCAGGCGCCTGATGTCGCTGATGTCGGTGGCCATCTCCATCACCGCCACGATGTCGCCGGTCTTGTCGGTGATGGGCGTGGTGAGGTTCAAAAAGTATATGGGCTGGCCGTCGGCGCCGATCACGGTCTCCTCGGCGCTGTGCATGCGGCCGTCGCGGAAGGTCTTGTCCACCGCGCAGTGGGGGCACTTGCTGTCGCGGCCCTTGTAGGCCTGGTAGCAGTAGCGGCCCAGGCTCTTGCCGAAGTCCCGTTCGAACATGCGGTTGTGAGCCACCAACTTAAAGTCGGCGTCCTGCACCGAGATGTAGCAGGGCACCTCCTCGAACAGGCGCTGGTACTGGCGGCGGCTCTGCTCCAGGTCCTCGGTCTTTTCCTTGATGCCCTGGCGCATCTGATCAAAGGAGTCGGCCAGGGCGCCGATCTCGTCCCTGGTCTGGGCCACGATGGGGTGCTCGTAGTCGCCTTGGGAAATCTGGCGGGTGGCGCCCAAGAGCGAGCCCAGGGGCCGGTTGACAAAGTAGAAGGTGAACAGGGCCACCAGGACGGAGATGGCCCCGAAGCCGGCCAAGGCATAGAGGATCATCTGGCGGGTGCTGGCGCTCAACTCCGCGTCCACCGCCTGAAGCGACAGGGCCACGTCCAAGACCCCCAGCACCTTTTGGTCAGGCGGGTGGGCGTGGCAGGGGTCGGTGTAACAGACCTTTTCGGTGTAAATGGGGTTGATCACCCCCAACACGCGGTGCTCGCCCTCCCCCCGGCCGGCGGCGAAGATGCGGCTGCGCTCGTCGATGGCCAGGCGCTCCAGAGGACGGTCCTTGAAATGGCAGGCGTAGCAGGCCTCGCTCTCCATGTCCACCTGGCCGCCGATCTCGCCGGCCCGGCTGGAGAACATGATGCGGCCCTTTTTGTTCAGGACGCGGATGGCCTCCACCCCCTGCTGGCGGCCGATGGCCTCGATGATGTGGTGCACGCTCTTGCGCTGGTCGGTGAGCATGCCGTAGCGGGTGGCCCGCTTAACCGTGTCGGAGAACCAGGTGCCGGTCTGCAACATCTTGTCGATGGAGCGGCGCTCTTGGGCGCGGACACCCAAAACCACCGCAACGCCGGTCAACAGAACCAGGCTGAGCCCCACCCCGGCGGTTAGCCGAAAGGCCAGACGCTGGGTCAGTTTCAAGGATTTGGGCTGCTTCTGGTTCATGGTCGCGCCGCTCAAGGTTCACCCGCCTTAAAGAGCACGACCCGTGCCAAAGTCCTTATATGATAATTTCCAAATGATTAAAGTGTGTTACGAGGATAGTCCCTTGGCCGGCCAGCGCAATTGTTGCGGCTGGGTGCAACAGGTATGCCTGGCTAGGGGAGGGGGTGAGGGCTAACTTTCAGTAATTGCAAGCAACTTAGTGGTGCATAAAACGCAACAACATTGATGCCCTTGTGCAACACATGGATGCTAAGTGCGAGACACGCCCAACCGCTTCATGCGCCGCCAAAGGGTGGTGCGGTTGATGCCCAGTTCCTCTGCGGCGCGGGTCTGATTCCAGTTGTGCCGCATAAGAACTTGTATCAACTGCTCCTTTTCGGCATGGCGCCCATTGGCTTCACCCTGGGATTCCGCGGCCAGGGTCAGGTCGTGGGGCAGGTGACGGGCCTTGATCACATCTCCGCGGCAGAGCAGGCAGGCGTGCTCCAGGATGTTTTCCAATTCGCGCACGTTGCCCGGGTAGTCGTAATTCAACAGGATGTTCAAGGCTTCGGGCGTGAAGCGGCAGATGTAGGTTCCGTTTTCCACGTTCTTGCGCTGGATGAAGCGGCGGATCAACAAGGGGATGTCCCCGCGCCGTTCACGCAGGGAGGGCACGTTGATCTTGATCACGTTGAGCCGGTAGTAGAGGTCCTGGCGGAACAGGCCCGCCTCCACCTGACGGTCCAGGGGCCTGTTGCAGGCGGCCAGGATGCGCACATCCACTTTGGTGGTCTGGCGGGCGCCAAGGGGAAAGAACTCCTGATCCTCCAGCACCCTGAGCAGCTTGGCCTGCAGGGACAGGGGCAGCTCACTGATCTCATCCAAAAAGATGGTGCCGCCGTCGGCCAACTGGAAGCGCCCCGGCTTGTCGCGCTCGGCGCCGGTGAAGGCGCCCTTGGTGTAGCCGAAGAGTTCCGACTCCAATAGATTCTCGGGCAGGGCCGCACAGTTGACTTTCACGAAAGGTTCTTCGGCCCGGGGGCTGTTGTGATGGATGATCTGGGCCAGCAGGTCCTTGCCGGTGCCGGTGGGCCCCTCCACCAGCACGGTCACCGTGGAAGGGGCCACCACCTTAAGGGTGTCAAAGATGCGGGCCACCTCGGGGCTGTCTCCGATGTAGTCATCCCAACTGCGCGCCCCGCGGTCCTCATCCTCCAGGCCGCTGCCCATGTGCAGGCTCTGGATGGTCTCCACCGCCCCGCTGATGCGGCCCCGCGCATCCCGCAGCGGCGAGGCGCAGATCCTCACCGGCACCACCGAGCGCCCCTCCTGCCGGATGAACACCGCCTCCAGCCCGGGCTGGTCCTCGCCGGACTCCATGGCCCGGCGCACCGGGCAGTATTCATCGCACAAAGTGGATTTGAGCACCTGGGCACAGGGCCTGCCTAAGGCTTTCTTGCGGCTCACCCCGGTGATCTGCTCGGCCGCCCGGTTGAAAAAGGTGATCACCCCGTCGGTGTCCACAGCCAACACCCCCAAGGTCACCGCCTCCAGGATGCGCTGCGGTTGGGGTTGCTTATCTTGGCCAATGGTCTGCTTTGGCACCGCGCTCTTTACCTGCGTGATTCCCGACCGGGAGGATGGGTATAAACCAAAGAATACACTGTATTTTTAAGTATCCCCCTTACGAGCCTTTGTCAAGTTATCAATAATTGCGTTTTTTACACGATGCAGTCAAATAAAATGACCTGATCCCTTTGAGCTGGAGCAGGTTAAGGAAGGCAGGTAAATCACCAAAAACGAACCGAACGACTAATTAGTTTTCAAACATCATATAGTGCAGGTGCGTTGGCGTTTGGCAATCAACATAATATCCCGCAGTCTTGAAGCATCTTGAGCCGAACGCCAACGTTCGGCAAATCCATGATCCCCAGCGGTCTGTGCGATAGCGGCCAAAGTGCGTAAATACGCACCACTATTGTCTGGACTGAAAAGAACCACAAACATTGCAAAACAGGGGGACTGCCCCGGGCTAAGGGCAACCGCCGGATTCAATCTCGCTATTATTATTTCCAGCTTGCCAGAACCGGACAGCGCTACGTCGCTGACCGCGACTCCGGGCACAAGTTCAGTGGCCTGCGCT
>JANQFN010000176.1 GCA_028277825.1 Desulfarculaceae bacterium | reverse complement strand
TCCACCTCGTTGTGGATCAAACGGTCCAGCCAGCCCAGCCACACGCGCACGTCGCGTTTTTCGCCCAGGAGCTGGGAGCCCTGGCCGCCGCGGGCTTCGTGGGTCAAAAAGTAGTTAAGCCCGGCCATGATGGGCCGGTTTTCCTGGCTGATACGCTTGCTGTTAAAGAACTGGAATTGGCCGACCATGTTGTCTCCCAGGGCGCCGGGGATAAAGGGCTGGTTGGCCCAAGGCTGACGCTTGACCCCGGTGACGCCCACCTCGGTGGCCGTGGCCGCGCTCACAATGGAAGCGCCGATGACCACGCCCTCGTCGGCGTTGCGGGCCACGCGCACTGGCGGCATGGTGTCCGCGTCGCGGCCGTTGTAGGTGAAGACTTTGGTCACCACGCCGGCCGGGTCCTGCATCAGAGGGCTGTAGTTGGCCAGGGCCTCGGCGCGCATGGTGAAACGGGCATTGGGGTGGGATAGGGGGATGGGGTGGCCCTCGGTATCGGTCTTGCCCTCATGCCAGTCACCCTGGAAATTAAAGCCGCTGTCCGGGGTGTCCTCGCCGCTGCCCACCCAATAGGGCGTACCATCTTTTATGAGTACGTTGGAAAAGATAATCTCAGCCTTTTCGTTGCGCAAAAGCTCCATAATTTCAGGGTCATCAGTCCAGTTGACATCCTCGATGATGCCGAAAATGCCGGTTTCGGGGTTAATGCTCCTTATGGTTCCGTCGTCCGCGATCCAGATCTGAGCCAAATCGTCGGAGATGAATTCCTCACCCACCATGGCGGTGGTGGTTTTGCCGCAACCCGAGGGCGCCGCACCGGCAAAGAAAGTCACCCGGCCGCCCGGTCCCCTAAGCCCGGTGATGAACATATGCTCCGACAGCTCCTCGCCGCGGCGGAAATAAGTGGCCCGGTCCACGGCAAAGCGGTGGTTGCCTTTTTTCAAGAGCAGGGTGTTGCCGGCATAGGTACAGAAGGTGCTGAAGGTGGTGCGATAAGCCCGGTCCATGAACACCCGGGCGTTGGGCAGGTCTTCCGGTCGATTGGGGCCTTGGCAGTGGATGTTGGTGAAAAAGTGTCCCACGCGTTCGGCCTCGGCGTCAAACTGCTCAAAACAGTTGCGGTACAAAAGCTCGGCCGAGTGACAGACATAATAAGAGGTGGATATCTCAATGGCCGGTATGGCCGGCTCTGCACCAATCGGGCCGCGGGAGTAGAACCCCACCACCAGGGTCATGCCCTGCATCATGCCTTTCATAAACTGATTGACATAATCATAGGCGTCCTGGCGGCTTATGCGATTGGCCAGCGAACTGACCTTTTCATCGTCATTGGCAATGTAAAAGGTGCGGTCCACGATGCGGGCTTGCTCCTGGGGCAGGTCGTAGTGAACCGTATGGCCGGGGATGGCCAGGGGCTGCTCCTCGCCCTTGGTTTGGACTAGCTCACGGATGCGGGCGCGATCCTCATTACTGCCGGCGTTCACCGTAACCCAGTCGGGCTGGCCCAGGGCAATGGCGTTGGCGATCTTGAGGCGGGCTAAAGGATTTTTGATTTGCTGGATCTTGGCGAACTCGGCATCGTCCATCTTTTC
>JANQFN010000170.1 GCA_028277825.1 Desulfarculaceae bacterium | reverse complement strand
AGCCCCGGCCCCGGGAGGTGGGGCCGGGCCTGGCCCTGGCCCCGGCCTGGCTGGGGTTGAGCGCCTCCCGGGAGGTCCTGGTAATCGAGGCGGGCACCGCCTTTGGCGCCGGCGACCACCCCAGCACTTGGCTCAACCTGGGCCTGATCACGGAGCTTTTAGCCGGGCGCCATGGGCCCGTGCCTGCGGGACGCTGGGCCGTGGACCTGGGCGCGGGCAGCGGGGTGCTGGCCCTGGGCTTGGTCCTGGCCGGGGGCTACCAGGTGTTGGCCCTGGACCCGGACCCAGCCGCCCGCCGGGCGGTGGCCCACAATCGTGCCCTGAACCCCTTGGCTGGGGACAAGGTGCACTTCGTGCAGGCCACCCACCAGGCCCTGGCCGGGAGCTATCCCCTGATCGCGACCAACCTGCCCTGGGGCATTTTGACCCAGGCCGGGCCCCGGATGGCCGCCTGCCTCCAGCCGGGCGGCTGGCTGTTGATCAGCGGCTTCCGGGTGGAAGCGGCGGAAGAGGTGCTGGCATTTTTCGGGAGCCTGGGCTTGCAAGAGCGGGCCCGGCAACTGGCGCAGGGCTGGTTGGCGTTGGGGATGGTGCGGCCATGAAAAAAGGCGCGCCCTGAGCGGCGCGCCTTATCTCGTTTTTTATGGTCGGGACGCCCGGATTTGAACCGGGGGCCCCTGCGTCCCGAACGCAGTGCTCTACCAGACTGAGCCACGTCCCGACAGGGTTTTATCTTCTACCCCAAGCCCTTAGAGATGTCCACCCCTTTCTGGCCCGCCGCCGCCGCCACCTTGGCCGCGTTGTCACCCAGGGCGTCGAGCATGTTCAACAGCATGCGCATGGTGGCACCCCAGACCATGTCCTGGTCCTGGTACAGGGCTATCTGCCTGAGCTGCATGCCCTCCCATTCCATGTCCACGGTCTGGTAATTGGAGCGGTCCAGCACCTTGGGCAAGGGCACCAGCACCATGTGGTCCACCTCCACCGGGTTGGGCTCGAACCTGGCCGCCGGGTCCACCAGGCCCAAATAGGGGGTCACCAAGAAACCGGTGATGGTCACCACCTGGTCCAAACGGGTGATCAGCTCCACCCGCTCCGGGGGCACCCCCACTTCCTCGTGGGTCTCGCGCAGGGCGGTGGCGCGCAGGCCGGGGTCATCGGGGTCAGCCATACCCCCGGGGAAGGAGACCTGGCCGGCGTGATTGTCCAAGGTGGCGGTTCTTTTGGTGAACACCATCTGCACCGTCTCGCCGTCGTCCCACAGGGGCACCAGCACCGCCGCCGCCCGGGTGTGGGGCAACTCCTCGCTGCGGGGGGCGTGACCCTCCAGGGCCTGGCAGAAGGCCTGGCTCACCGCCAGTTGCCGTTTGCTGAAATCTATGGCCATAGGCCATATATCTAACCGAGATTGCGCCGGGGGGAAACCCCTTGCTGGAAAAAATTATATCAAGGGCAGAGGTGGGGCAGCCAGCGCCCGTCGCTATCCACCATGCGGCTGGCCTGGTGGGCGGGGACGGGCCGGCCCGGCAGGCACTGCGAGCTGGGCTCGCCCCGTGCGTGATCCGGGTCCCAGGGGAAAAGCAATACCCGCATCTTTTTGGACAACCACAAAACCGGCTTGATTGGCTCCAAGGCGTTGGGACGGGATTGCAGGAGTTCGGCGGGGCCGGAGCATTGGCTCAATTCGCCCAGGAGGCGCACCTGGGGCGGGGCCAGGCTCACCTGGCCGGCCTGGTTGGCGGTGAGCGCGGTGGCCGGGCCCAGCCAGAGGCCTTCCGCGGTCTCCTGGTCGTCGGCCCGGGCCTGTTGCCCCGGCGGCATGGCGGCCACGTAGAAAAAGGTGTCAAAGCGCTTGGGCCGGGCGCTGGGGGTCACCCAGCGGGCATAGGGAAACAGGGCCGCCAGATCCGGGGACAGGCCCAGTTGGGCAAAAGCCTCATTCAGGCTCATATCGCCGGCGTTGAGGGCGGCCCGGGCCGCCTCGCGCTGGTTTGGGGGCAGGTCCGCCGCTTTGCCCGGCTCGGTGGCCAGGATGACCCCGGCCTCTTCCCACAGTTCCCTGAGCGCGGCCCGCTGCAGGCTTTCCTGGGCCAGGGGGTCCGCGCCGTCACTAGGCTCCACTCGCCCACCGGGGAACACGTAGCGCTCGGGCATGAAGCTGGAGCCGGCCGTGCGGCGGAGCATGAAGATGGCAAAGGGCTCATCGCCGCCGCGCTCCGGGTCCAAAAGGATGACCGAGGCTGAGGGCAGGGGTGCGCCGGAATCGGCCATATACCAATCCTTTCCCAATGAAGGCTGCACCATCCCTACACCATACCCGGGCAAGTGGTCAATGTTTCTGGAGGTTGACCGCCTTCACCCGGGACTGGCATCATGATGGCCAGGGCTTGCTTTAAGCGCAATGATAATGCCAGGGAGGGCGATGGTGAGACATCTACTAACCAAGAAGAAAACTCCGTGGTGTCTGTTGATGGCACTCTGCCTGGCCCTGGCCGCCGGTTGCGCCAGCACCGGGCCGCCGGTGCCGCCGTCGGGTTTTTTGGAAAACTACAAGGCCCTCAAACCCGACCCCGAGGTCAAGGGGCTGTACTGGTGGGCCAAGCAGGGGGTGGACTGGAAGGAATACAGCAAGCTTCTCATCGACCCGGTGCAGGTGCGGGTGGACAAATCCAAATCCAAGCGCCGGCTAAAGCCCGGCGAGGCCAAGATGCTGGCCCAGAAGCTGAGGCAGGCGGTGGTCAAGGCGCTCAAGGGCTATTACCCGGTGGTGAACAAGCCGGGCCCCGGGGTGCTCCGGCTGCGCGCCGCCCTGGTGCACATCAAGCCGGTGGAGCCGGCCATGAACGTGATGTCCTCGGCCATCTTGATGATACCCCTGGACGTGGGCGAGGCGGCGGTGGAGAGTCAGTTCATGGACTCCATGAGCAGTCAGGTCCTGGCCGAGGTCGTGGCGGTGGACGAGGGCAGCCATGCCGAGGTGAGCAAGGTCTGGAGCCGCTGGGATCAGGTGGAGGACGCCTTCCAGGATTGGGCCCAGATGCTCAAAGAGTCTTTGCGGGAAGATAAGTAGCCTGCCAGAGATCCTTCAAACCCTGGGGTCAAACTCAAACAAGGTCCGGCCAAGCCCCTGGCCGGGCCTTGCTATTTGCGCCGGCCCGTTTAACTGACTGGACAGTCGGGGGCAATCTGATTAATGGTAAGCATGACGGCCGGGCGGACGGCCCTCCCGGCGGCGAGGTATCAACGGCGCTGCCCTAAAGGAATTTTCAGAGACCTTGCAGTTTAATCGTCCCCAGTTTCCCCGCTGGCTGGTTTGGGCCCTGGCCGGGCTGGCCCTGGCCTTTTTGCTGTGGCCCCTGTTGCCGGGGCATAACCTGCGCCATACCGCCGCCCAAATAAGGCTGGCCCAAAACCCCCACCCCCAGCACCGCCTGCTGCCCCTGTTGAGCCTGGCTCATGCCCAAAGCCTTTCCCAACAAGGGCGTCTGGACCAGAGGCAGTTGGATTCACTCTGGCGGGAACTGGAGACCTTCCAGGGCGAGCACCCGGTGTTCTTTTGGATGGAGTTGGCCTGGCTGGAGGCCCGGGCCGGGCGCCTGGAGCAGGCCCGCCAAGCCCTGGCCCGGGCGCGGGCGGCTGATGCCGGTCTGTGTCAACAAATGTCAGCCGGCCGCCGTTGGGACCCCTGGCGGGAGGGTCTGGGGATGACAGCGCCATGAGCAGGGCCGAGCCTGATAAGCGCCCCTGGTGGCGGCTGTGGCTGGGCTTGGCCGGCCTGGCCTGGGCGGTGTTCGCGGCCAGCCGCTGGGCCGTGGTCATGGTGATTGAAGAGGGCGGCGGGCTTTGGTACCAGTGGCTGTGGCCCGCCTGGTGGCAGCCGGCCGCCACCGGCCTGGCCGTGTTGGGCCTGTGTTATCTGACTTGGGTCCTGCAGGCAAAATGGCTCGAGGCCAAGGGTCTTACAATGGATCGGGCCCAACAAAAGGCCGCCCTGGCCTGGCTGCCCTCTCTGGCGCTGCTGCTCATACCCCTATGGGAATTGACATCGCCGCTTTACCGTCTGAGCCTGGCGCCTCTGGCCCTGGGCCGGGAGGCCTGGCCAGTCGCCGCCCTGGCCGTTGCCGCCGCCGTGGGCCTGCAGACCTGGCTGGCCGCGCCAGCGGCGGCGCCCAAAGCCGAGGCCGCCAGAACCCGGCCCTGGCTGGCGCCCCTGGTCTTTATGTTGGCCCTGGCCCTGTTCGCGGCGGTGGGCCTGCGCCTGACCGTGGTCTCCCAAAAGGTGGGCAAGTTCATGGCCGGCGACGAGCCCCAATATCTGCTCATCGCCCACAGCCTGGCCGCGGATCATGACCTGGACCTCAGCAACAACATTCATTTGCGCGACAACGCCTATTACCAGGACCCGGACAAAGTCATCGGCGGGCACGGTGCCTGGTCCGGGCAGCGGACCTGGATATCCAAACACCGCCCCGGCCTGCCCCTGTTGATGGCGCCCTTTTACGCCTGGGGTCTTTACAGCGGGGTGAGCCCACGCAAGCTGGTGACGGTCCTGTTTTGGCTGCTGGGCGCCTGGATGGTGGCCGAGGTGTTTCTCCTGGCCCGCCTGGCCACGGGCAGCCAGCTTTCCGCTCTGGGGGCGGCGGCAATGACCGGCCTTTCCCTGCCGCTTTTGCTCTATGCCAATCTGGCCTTTCCCGAGATGGCCGGGGCCGCCCTGTCAATGGCCGCCTTCCGACGGCTGTGGCAGGCCGGCCTGGGCCAGTGGGGCCTGCTGTTGTGGGCCGGGCTGTTCACCGCCTATCTGCCCTGGCTCAGCGAACGTTTCATCATCATTGCCCTGCTCCTGGGCCTGTATTGCCTGCAGCGAGGGCACTGGCGCCGTATCAAGGATCTCTGCGCCTTCTTCGGCCCGGCCCTGGTTTCGGCCCTGCTGCTGGCTTACTATTTCATAACCCTGTACGGCAGCCCCCTGCCCAGCCTGGAGGTGCACGGCCAAGGGCGCTATCTCAACCCGCGCGGGGCCTGGGAGGGGCTTTCCGGCCTCTGGGTGGACGGGGCCGAGGGGTTGTTGATCTACGGGCCCATCTGGCTGGCCGCGGCAGCCGGGCTCATCTGGCTGCTGCGCCGGCGCGGGGCCGGGGGCTGGTGGCTGGCCTCCCTGGTGCTTGCCATGTTCCTGGCCGCCGGCCTCTATGTGGACTGGTTTGGCGGCGAGGGCCCGCCCTCCCGCTACCTGGTGGCCGCCCTGCCATTTCTGGCGGTGGGTTTGGCCGCCGGCCTCAAATGGGGACCACCCCGGTTGCAGGTGTTGTGGCTGGTGATGGCCGGGCTCTCCCTGGCCGCCTCGCTCTGGGTGCTGACCTACCCCCCGGACGTGTATCGCTACGAGGTGGTGCTGGACCGCTCCCTGCAATTCCCCTTGCTGGAGGGCCTGCTGCCCGCCTACATCTTCAGGCCGGAGGCCGCCGGCGCCAATGCCGGACTGGGCCTGATCTGGATGTTGCTGTTGGTCCTGACCCTGTTGGTCATGTCCTTCGGCCGGCGGCGCTTCAACCCCGCCGCCTCCCTGGCCGGGCTGGTGGCCGCCTTTTTGCTGGTGGCCGGCGCGGCCGTGGCCGCCGATGACCTGGCCGGCGGCAAGCTGGTGGCGGGCAAGCGCAACCAGACCCTGGCCCTGTACATGGAGCACGGCGCCGGGCAAAAAGTCTGGCGCCCGGTGTCCCCGCGCTCCGGCCAGCCCAATTTGGCCAGTCTGATGCAGATCAACATCCCGCCGGCCGACTATTTGCACAAGCCAGCCCGGCGGGCCCAGCAACCGCCCGGAGCCGTGCTGATGCGGGCAGGGGTCAAACCGCAGTTGTTCATCTGGGGGCAATACTTCAGGCTGCCCCCGGGGCGCTACCGGGCCCTAGCCCTGATTAAGGGCGCCTACACCGGCCCGAGCGGCCTGGGCTGGATCGACGTCACCGGCAGCGCCGGGCAGAAGACCCTGGCCCGCAAGGAGATCTCCGCCAGCGACCTAAACCGTCCCCTGCGTCTGGAGTTCCGGCTGGAGAACTGGGACGATGGGATCGAGCTAAGGGTGGGCACCAGCGGCCTGGCCGCGCTCAAGGTGCAGTCGTTGGCCATACAGTGCCTGGGTCCCGGGAGGTCGGACTAGGCTCAGGGCAATATTTCCCAAACCGGCAAGATCCTGCTCGACAATTCCCCTAATTCCCTATAAGCTTCAGGAGAATCAACCCGTGGCCTGAGCCCCTTCGGCCAGGTCTCATTTGTGATGCACACCACTTACACAAGGAGCGGCAAGCTCATGAAAATAGCAGTTCCCAGCAACCTGCCCGGCGGCCTGGAAGCCGGATTTTCAGCCCACTTCGGACACGCCGACGCCTTCACCCTGGTGGAGTTGTCTGAAAAAGGAATCAGTGACGTACAGATACTGCCCAACCAGGCGCATGATCAAGGTGGCTGCATGTCCGTGGTCAACCTGCTCAAGAACGCGGGCGTTGAGGCCCTGGTGGCCGGGGGCATGGGCGCCCGCCCTCTGGCCGGTTTCAACCAGGTGGGCATTGAGGTGTTTTTCAGCGAGAACTCGCCCACGGTGGGAGCCGCCCTGAACCTGCTCAGCCAGGGCCAGGCGCGGCGCTTCGCCCCGGACCAGGTCTGCTCCGGCGGAGCCGAATGTCAGGGGCATTAGTTTCGAGCCAAACAGGAGATAACGACGCCTAAGGCGTCTCCCACTTTTCAGTCAGGGACAAGAGCACCTCCAGGCGGGCCAAGGCCTTTGAGGCCAGTTTCCGTTGCTGGGGATGCTCGTCCAAATCCGCTACTAGACGGCTGAGGTCGGCGCGAGCCTCGGCCAGGGGACGTTGCAGCTTGCCACCCACCAACTCCAAGAACCGCTGCTGCGCCTGGCTCTGCTCCGCCAGCAGGCGCTGGCGCTCCAGGGCTCGCTGGGCGGTGGCCCGCATCTCATCAGGGGTGAAAGGCTTGGGCAGGAAATCGCTGGCTCCGTGGCGCATGGCCTCCATGGCGGTGCTCACCGTGGCATAAGCGGTGACGATCACCTTCACCGCCTCGGGGACCAGGTGATTTAAGTCATCCAACACCGCCATGCCCCCCGGACCCGGCATCTTCAGATCCAACAGCACCAGGTCCGGGCGAAACTCGGCCGCCACCTCCAGAGCCGCCTCGCCGTCGGGCGCGGTGCGCACCTGATAGCCCTCGGCCAACAGGATGCGGGTCGAGGCATCGCGAATAGATTGTTCGTCATCCACCACCAGCACCTTGGGCTCTTCCCGCTCCGTAGCAACCATCTCCACCTCCGCAGTTAGCCCGGATATTTCACGAAGGCCGGTCGTCCGGCTGCGCCAGCCAAGCGCTGGCGGTGTTGCTGGCTGCGCTCCAAGCTCGACGTAGCTTTGGCTACGCCTTCGCCTGTCGCTTGCCGGACGCCTTGCCAGCGCTTGGCTGGCTGTGCCGGGCTTGGGTACA
>JANQFN010000168.1 GCA_028277825.1 Desulfarculaceae bacterium | reverse complement strand
GCCCTTGAGCACCAGGGCGTCCACGTCCTTGGAGTTTTGCTTGAGGACGATTTCGGCCCGCTCCATGGCCTCATTCACCCTGCCGGCCAATAGCGCGATTTGGCCCAGACGCACCTGAGCATCCAGGTTGTCCGGGTCCAAGGTGACCACGTTGAAGAACAGGCGGTAAGCCTGGCCCAGGTCGCCCAACTTGAGGTAGGTCAGGGCCAGACGATAATGGGCTTCGGCGAACTGAGGGTCTTCCTGGATGGCATTGCGGAACTCAACCGCGGCCTCGCGGAATTTACCCTCTTCGTAGTATGCCAACCCCTTCTTTAAGTATTCTTGCTTGCTCTCGGCCCAGACCGGCTGCACCAGTACCGTAAAGCTGAGCAGCAACAGGACGATCAAGCCCAGTTTGCGGGCCGAGGTTGAAAGGAATTGCATGTTTTCCTCCAGCTAAGCTGACGCCGTCGTTTTCAACAGGATGCACAGATATGCGGGACCGTAACGCCCCCGGCCATGCCTAAACCGGCCAGCGCAATATTCGGTCCTAAGCTTCGCAAACGGCGGACCAGCGATTTGCACGCCCAGGCGTCATTTGCCTATTACCACTTGTTATAACCTAGCACAGTAAAAACCCGTTATTAAAGCCCGTTTGCCCGGGTTATTCGGCTTTGGGGGTTTGTTGTCTTTCCGGTTGGGCGCTGACCTCCTGGGCCTGGGCCCCCAAACCACCCCGTTTGCGGGGTTTTTCATCCGATTTGGGTGGCGCCACCCGGAAAGCCAAAAGCCCTGCCTTGGAGCTTTTCAGGCCCGGTCCGGGGGTGATGGTGACGCTTAAGGGCATCACCTGGACCTTGTATTCGGTGTCGGGCAGCAACCCGGCCACCAGGTGGCGGCTTTTGCCCGGGGGGTAGCGATACTCCACCGATCCCTGCGATGGCTCGCCCAAGCGAAGCACCAGGACCCGCGGCCAGGTGGGGTCTTTTATCACCACCCCGATCACCATGCTGTCCTTGCTCTTGAGCGCCTCCAATACCGGCGGCGGCGGCGCGTCCAGGTCGGCGGGCAACAGCACGTGCAGCAGGGGGCGCTGGGTCAGCGCGGACTGGGCGGCCACGAAGTCCGCCCGCCAGGGTGCGGGGTTGACCACCGGGGGCCGGGGCGGGTAATTGCGGGTGTCCACCCAACTGCCGGCGGCTCCCGACCCGCCGGTTATGTCCAGGCGCAATTCCGGAGGCCAGATGGGCACCACGTCCAGGCGGGAGGTGCCCGCCGCGGCCACCAGGGCCGAGGCCGGGCCGCGCCAGCGCCCCGGGGCCAGCTTGGCCAGCTTCCGCACTGCGCTGGGCCGTTGTTTGAAGTGCAGTACAAAATGGGCGTTCAGCCCCTTTTGGGCCAGCACCAGGTCATCGGCCACCACCACCGCTTCGGCGGCTTCGGCGTCGTCGGGGCCGTTGGAGCGGAGCATGAACACGTGCCGCATCAGCCGCTGAACCTTGCGGGTGCTGCCCTGATAGGCTTGGGTCAGCCGGCCGCGCAGATAGGCGTAGCGGGGCATGTCCTCCATGATCTCGATTTTGGCCACGTTGTAGATATCGCCCAACTGCGCCCAGGGCGCCTTGCCCCATTCCAGGCCGCTGGCGGTCCAGGGCGCGTTTTTAGTGGGCAGCCCCTTTTCGTTGAACAGGGCCCAGGCCCGTTGCCCGCCGTCGTTGCTGTAGGTCCCCTTGGGCTGGCGGCCGGCCCGCATGTCGTACCAGGAGTATTCCTTGGGGTCATAGACCAGGACCGTGTTGGCCGCCACGCTGCGGATGGCGTAATTGAGGGCGTGGGGCGAGGTGGCCCCGTCGTAGCCACCGCTTTTGGGCAGGAGAAAACCCCGGCGGTAGAGTAACAGGCTGCCGGCGTCCAAATGCTGGCGCATGGCGAAGTGGGGGCCGCTGGAGAAACCCAACCAGGTGGATATCTCCGACCAGTCGGCCCGGACCACCGCCCGCCCCGCCGAGGAGGCCAGATAGGACAGGGGCGCGGTGGCCAAGGGCGCGGTGGGCGCCACCGGGTCCAGCCAGAGGAAGTCAAAGGCCAAAAGGTGGCCGGCCAGGACTCCTTGCACCCGCCGGTCCAACAAGAGCGCCCGGGAGGCGCCGGCGGAGGCGTCGTCGGGTCTCAAGGCCAACAGCCCCAGCATCTGCACCCTCACCAAGTCGGCGGCCTCGGTTTGAGTGAAGATGGCGTCTCCGCCGGGAGCGACGCGGTAGTAGTTGCCCTTGGGCGATTTGCTCAAGCCGGGCAGAAGATGAAACATGAGGTAGGACAGGCGGTCGCGGAACCAGGGCACCTGGGCCATGTCCCGGGACTGGGCGGCGGACATGAAGGCGGTGGCCGCCAACACCAACTCCAGGCCGGCCCGGGCACCGGGGGTGTCGCCCTCGAACCAGGCGCCGCCCAGCCCCTGTTTGTCCAGGCAGGGCCGCATGATTTTTTTATAGCGCTCTTGCCAGGCGTCGTCGATCAGGCCTTGGGCTTGGGGCGCTTGGCCCAGGGCGCCCAGCCCGGCCAGGGCGGTCATGCTCAGGGCGGCGGCGGATTTGGTGTCAAAGCAGCCCCGGCCCCGGCCCTTGAACACCTCGGCCTGGGCGGCCAGCCACAGTGACAGGCCCTTTTGTTGCCCGGGCGCAAAATGCTCCCAGGCCCAGTCCAGGGTCAGGGCGATCTGGCGGACCAGCAGGCTGGCCTTGAGCAGGTCGTCTTGCAGCAGCAGGTAGGTGTCGTCTTCCTTGGCCGCCTTGGAAAAGTCACCGCCGCCGTCTTTGACGGTCAGGCCGCTGACTGTGTAGCGGGCCACCGGGAAGACTTGGTTTTTGGCCGAGCTGGGTCTGACCAGACGGTAGCCTTCCCTGAGAATATTGAGGACATCTTTGTTTTTTCCCTTGCCTAACAGGGTGCGCCCTTTGATCTCCCGCACGGTGCCATAAAGCCCGCCCCTCAGAGCGCTGGCCACCGCCAGGGCGCCCAATTCTTGGGCAAGCTTGGGCTCTAAATCCTTGAGCACCAGGGAGGTCAGAGCAAGGCCGGGGCCGTCGGCCACCGCCGCTCCCTTGCGCGCCGGCTCCAGGGCCCAATTCAACAGGCGCCGCCAGCGCAGGGTGCGGGCCTTGGCCAACTCGCGCAGGCGCGGCAGGCGGCCGCCGCTGATGAGCAGGCGGGGGCGATCCTGTCTGATCTGGGCAAGGGCCTGGGGTTGCTGGGCCAGGCAGGGCGGAGCCGCCAGCAATATCAACATCAGGCTGATTATGAGGGCCCTGACTTTCACCATGGCAGGGGCTCTCCTCGCTCCAGGGCGTGGATGGCTTGGACCATCTCCCGGCAGTTCACAAACAGCAACCGGTAACGCTGTCCATCATTATACCGTGTGCAAAGCTCTCCCAGGGTACGGCGTGCCGCCTCTCCCAGTAAAGAGGCATGATTTTTTTCCGGCGCCCCGTGGCAGGAAAGCTTGAGGAATCTGATGTGTTCGGCTCCTTCCACCGCCGGGGCGAAGCGCAGCCACAGGGGAATGCGCCCGGGATCGGGTGGCAGGTGGGCCCCCAGGTCCGAAGTCTCCAGGCGAGGCAGCAGGCCCATTTTGCGCTGCCGCCAGTTCAGGGCCAACACGCCTTGCACCAACAAGAGGTCCCCCTCCGGGGCCAGGCCCACCCGGGCCGGGCGGCCGCTGTCGTGGCTTTTGGGCCGGGCGGGTTCGTCGCTGGCGTAGTAGATGGAGTTGATGATGCGGGTCTGGGTGGGGCTGGGCGCCGAGGGCAGGGTGAAATCGGCGTAGCAGCCGGTCCGGGCCAGGATGCCGATCTCGTCGTTGCGTCCGCACCACTGTCCGTCCGGACGCGAGTTGTCCAGGGACCAGTTGCCGTGAATGAAGCCGTAGGTCACCTGGCCGCTGTCGGGGTCGGTGGCCAAAAGGCCGTGCCGCGAGTGCAGCTTGTGGGCATAGCCGGTCAGCATATCCTCCAGTTGGGCGGCGCTTTCGCCGTGGTGGTGCAGGTGCACCTCCACCTCGCCCAGCCCTTGCTCCCTCAAGGCGGCCAGGCGGTCCAGCACCTTTGGGCGGTAGTCTTCCAGGGGGTAGAAAAAGTCATGCTGCGGCGGCCGCTCCCGGCTGTCGGCCAGGCCCTCCACCAGCCGGGGCAGGTCCCGCTCCCAGGCCGCCAGGCGGGCCGAAGCGGTCTCCTCGTCGGCCCCGGCCCAAAAGGGCTCGAAGTGGTCGGCCACTGCCAGGCAGATGGTGAGGGGCTGGGCGCCCCGGTGGGGCCAGGGCCGTTTTTTGGCCTGGGCCAGATAGGCGGGCAACCAGATGTCCAGCGCCTTGTACAAGGTGTGTCAGCCTCCCAGTTGCCAGAGAATCCTGACCATCAAGGACATGAAGATGATTCCTCCCACCGTGAAAATGACCGAGTTGCGCACCTGCACCTTGGTCCAGCTCATGGCCACATCTATCCCCTCGTTGGCCATTATGTTCATGGTGGCCACAACCAGGGCCATGAGTATGTAACTGAAAAAGCCGTAGGTCTGGCTCAGGAAAAAGGCTCCCACCAGCCAACCCAAGATCGCGGCTTCATAGGCATTGGTCATGGGCTCCAGCCAGGGCGGCGCCCGGTCCAGCCCGCGGAACAGGCGCAGTTGGCGGAAGGTGGAATAAAACAAAGAAATCCACAGAATGCCGCCGATGACCCCGGCCTCGGCCACCACCAGCACAAAGGAGTTGTGCGCGGTCTGTTTATAGCCCTGGTCGGTGAAGGCGGAGTAGGCCACCCCGAACACGGGGTTGTTTTTCAGTAAATCCAGGCCAAAGGCCCAGTGGTCCAAACGGGTGCGGCCGGTGCCCTCGGTGGCGCTGACCGACTCGAAACGGGGGATGGCCATCAACAGGCCGAAGAGCATCACCAGGCCCACGATGGAAAAGGTCAGCCCCACCCGGTGGCGCAGGTACACCCAGGCCACAGTGGCCATGGCCAGGATGCCGCCGCGGGAACGGGTGAACACCACGCCGGTGATCAGGGGGATCACGAAAATGATGCCGCTCCACATGGTCCGCGACATGGCGCCCTTATGAAAAGCCGGTACCAGGAAGGCGATCATGGGCACCACGTGCAAAGCCAAGTCGTTGGGGTCGGCGAATATGCCGATGCCCCTGGCTTGGGCGACTATCTCCTCTCCCTCTAGACGAGTGAATGCCACCTGACCGGTGATGCTGACTCCGGTGTAGAACATGACGATGGCGTCGATGGATAAAAAGGTGCTGAGCCCCACCAGGACCCAGATGTAGGTCCTGAGCTTTTTTAAGTTGTCGATGGTGAGCACGATGAGGAAGTAGAGCACCACCACCTTGCCGAACTTTTTGAAGGTGAAGGTGACCCCGCCCAGCCAGCCGTTGCCGATCCAGGTCAGGCACAGCCAGATCCAGAAAATCACCAGGATCTTGTTGGTGGGCGAACGGTTGAACTTTTCCTTGGTGAACTGGCCTTCCAGGAAAACGAAGGCGATGGCGATGCCCGAGATCCAGTCCAAGAGGGGCACGCCGATGAGGAAGTCCCAGAATTCCTGAGGGCGTACATAGACGATCGCCGTGAAAAGGATCGTCATGAAGTAGCCCAAGCTGATATCTCCTGCTTAAGTTGACGGCCGCTTCAATTCACTGCGGGGGCAGCAGCTGGTTCATGGCGCTGATCATCTTGGCGGCCAGGGCGATCTGCTCTTGGAGCACCTTGGGGTTGTTGTCATTCATGCCCGTGGTCAAACGCACCAGGGCCCCGTCGGTGCGGTCCTTGAACAGACCGTCCAAGACCAGGCAAAGGCGGTCGTAGTATTCATCGGCCTCCACCCGCCCCCGGCCCTGGTACCAGTAAAGCACGCTGAGCCGCTGCAGGTTTTTGGACAATATGAGGTGGTTCACCTTGTAGGGTCCCTGGGCGCCGGGCACCTCCACTTCCTCGCGGTGAGAAATCTGCCAGCCGCCGCCGGGCAGGCAGTGCCGCGGCGAGTGTATTATCTGGCCCTCCTGCTGCAGCTCGAAAAAGGCGATGAACACCGCGGTGACCTGGCCCCGGGGGTCCACGTAGTTGCGCAGCAGATAGTCGTTGGGTTTGAGCAGGTCCAGGGTGTCCTGGTCCAGGGGGAAGTCCATGCCTGTGGCCCGCCAGGTTCCCAGGGCCAGCGGCAGGTCCTTGAGCGGCTTTTGCAGCTTTTGGGGGTCCACCGAGTGTCCCGAGGACATCAACAGGGCGGCCGCGGCCAAAAACAGCACCGCGATAAACAGCCCCAGAACTCTGCCGCCGCGTTTCATGACTTCGCGCTCCTCTGGGGAACGAGCTTGCTGAGCCCCACGGTGATGCCCAACAGGATTAAAAAGCCGATCATGAACACCACCCAGCCTACGGTGTCGTGCATCACCCCTTCCAGGGTCTCGGGCCCGACCCACTCCGCGGCCAGCCCGGCCACCGCCACCCGGAGCGCGTTGGAGATCACCGCCACCGGCACCACCAGCAAGACCACCACGAACTTGATCCAGCGGTTGGGCAAAATCAGATAGGCCAGGATCACACCCACCGCCAACAGCGAGATGAGGCTCCTGATGCCCGAGCAGGCGTCCACCACGTTGAGCACCACATGGGGCAGGTGCAAAACGTTGCCTTCCACGTACACCGGCACCCCCATCAGCCTGATGACCCAGGCCGCGATCTGGGCGGCGATGAGCCGCAGGGGAAAGGCCACCGCGTCGTAGAGCATGTAGGGCAGGGGCACCATCAGGATCAGGTAGGCGAAGGCGAACCAGAGGCGGCGGGCCACCGGCCAGCCCCAGGCCAACAGCACCAGGCCCCACATGACCGGGATCAGGCTGAGACGGCGCAGATAGAACTCATGGGCCATCTGACCCACCACCAGCACCGCCAGGGAGAGGCCGATCACCGCCAGCCCCCAATACTGGGGACCCGCGGCCAATTCCGGGAGCTTTTTGCGCTGACGCCATATCAGCCCGGCCGAAACGATGGGCACCAAAAAACCGTGGGAATAGTTGGGGTCATCCCACCAGTTCTGGACCATGGACACGATGTGGGGCGCATAGATCCAGATCAACAGCCCGATCACCAGGGCCCAGGCCAAATAGAACAGGCCGCGGGAGCTCGGCCGGTCCGTTTTTTCTTTTTCCGTCCGGGTCATCGGCCGCCTCCGCCAAAGAGGATGATTTTAATGGTCTGGATAATGATCATCACATCCATGCTCAGGCTTGAATGCTTGATGTAGTAAAGGTCGTAATTGAGCTTTTCCAAAGCAGCGGCCACGGTGGAGCCGTAGGGATAGCACACCTGGGCCCAACCGGTGATGCCCGGCTTGACCTGCAGGCGCTCGCGGTAATAGGGCAGCTCCTTGGCCAGCTGATTTACAAAGTGGGCCCGCTCGGGCCGGGGCCCCACCAGGCTCATGTCGCCGCGCACCACGTTCCACATCTGGGGGATTTCATCGATGCGGGTCTTACGTAGAAATCGCCCCACCTTGGTGATGCGGGGGTCGTCTTCCTCGGCCCACACCGGCCCGGTCTGCTGTTCGGCGTCGGCCACCATGGAGCGAAACTTGATCACCTTGAAGGTGCGGCCGTATTGGCCCTCCCTCTCCTGACGGAACAGCACCGGCCCCTTGCTGCCCAGTTTTATGCACAGGGCTGCGGTCAGGGTGATGGGTAAAGAGATCAGCAGACAGAACAGGGCCAGGGTGATGTCCATGGCCCTTTTGGTGAAGCGCCTTAGGCGGCCGGTGGTGAAGCCGGGGGAGAAAATGAGCCAGCCGGGCATGATGCGGTCGGCCAGGATGCGGCCGGCGATCTGCTCGAAAAAGTCTTCGCCGGTGACCACCGGCACCCCCAACAGGCGGCATTGCAACAGCTCTTCCATGGGCATGCGCTGGCGCTTTTCGTCCATGGCCACCACCACCATGCTCACTTCCAGATAGCGCACCAGTCCCGCCAGGTCCTCGGCGCTATGGCGCAGGTCCGCCCTGAGCAGTTGCGCCCAGGACTTCATCAACACCACCTCGCCGGCGTTTTCCTCGGCCCCCTCATGCTCGCCGGCCAGATCCACCAGGCAGACCACGTTGTATACGTTGTCCGAACGGCTCACCAACTCGTCGATTATGGAATCAGCCAGGGAACCGGAGCCCACGATCATCAGCCGGGCGGCCAGCAGCCTTTGTTTCAGGGCCCAGCCGTAGAGGCCTCGCCAGATCAGCACCAGGATGGTGGTGATGAAAAAGCTCAAAAACAAGACGCCGCGGCCCAACAGCAGGGTGGGCAGGAAGTAGTAGAGCACGGCCAGGGCCAGGGTGCCCACGGCCATGGCCTGGGTGACCCGGGCCACGGTCCAGACGAAGTGGCGCGCTATGCGGAAATTGTGCAGGTCGGAATAGTAAAAAGTGATCTGCAATACCACCGGCACCAGCAAAAGCCGGTACCAGGAGTAGCGGAAGGTGAACAGCTCGGCCGAGGTGCCCAGGCGGAAGTAAACCGCCAGCACCGGCCCTATGGCCATGAGTAAGGACTCGCCCACCAAAAAACTGATCAAGTACGGCGAGGGCCGGCTGGAGGGGACCTGCATTAGAAGCCGCCGTCGCTCTGCAGAGCTGCCAAACTTGGGGCGTCGACCACCACCGTTTTTTTGTCGTTGAGCACCACGCCCACGATTTTTTCTTCGGGCAAAGAATGCAGGGCCCTGAGCACCAATTCCCGGTCGGTGACGCCGCCCAGCACCACGAAGACGATACCCTCCACCATGCGGGCCAGCACGGCGGGGTCGTCCTGGGCCTGCACCGGCGGGGTGTCCAATAGGATGTAGCGGTCCGAATAGCGCTCCCTGAGTTCTGACAGCAGGCTGGCCATCTTGTCGGTGGCCAGGATCTCGGCCGAACGCTCCGAGGGGCTGCCCGCCGGGATCACCGAGAGCTTGTCCACCTTTGACCAGTGCATGACCTCAAACACCTCGGCGTCCCATTCCAGGTAGTCGGTCAGGCCCGGGGTGCGGGGCACTTCCAGCATCTGATCGATTACCGGACTGCCCAGGTGGCAGTCCATGATCATCACATACTGTTGCAGGCCGCGGGCAAAGGAGATGGCCAGGTTGGCGGTCAACAGGCTGCGGCCCTCGCCGGCGGCGGCGCTGGTGATCATGATGGTGCGCGGCGGTTCGCCGTGAAAGGGATACAACAGCTGCGAACGCAGGATGTCGATGCGCTTGGCCTGGGGGCTGGAGGGGGCGTAAAGGCTCACCAACCGCTCTTCATCCGGAGCCTGGCGGGTCAGGGGAGGGGGCGGCGGAGGCGCTTCCTCGGGGACGGTCGGCTCGGTCACGCTGGGTTCGGCAGACGGCGGGGCTGGCGCGGCGGCCGGCGGGGCCGCAGCCGGGGCCGGGCTGGGGGCGGGAGTTGCAGCCGTGGCCGGAGGCGGAGCCGCTTGCTCCGGCGCCGGGCTGGGCGCCATGCCCGTGTCCTTCAAATCACGCCCCCGCTTCTGCAGGACGTCGCTCATCCTAACCATTTTTGCCTCCAGCCTGGGGGGTGGAGCTGCCGGAGCCCACCCTGAGTATGGGTCCCCAATCTGGAGGGCCGGTCTCTTCCTGGTTCGCCCTGAGCTTGTCCAAGGGTTGGGGGATTTCCGCGGGCATCATCAGGGCGGGACGAATCCAGCCCATTTTCATGGCCAGGGGTTTGCCCACGTGCTTATACAGCAGGTACAGGCCCCAGATGAGCCCCACCACCACGGCCAAGGCCACCAAGCGCTTCCAAAAACTGCCCGGCGCGCCTTTTGACATACTGCCGGTGATCCGGGAGAAAATGCCGCGCCTGGCCGGGGCCTGGGGTTGGGCCGGAGCCGGGGCTTGGGGCTTGGCTTTGGCGGCCCGTTTGGCCTGGGCTTTTTGGGCCTTGAGCATCTTTTTCTCGGCCCGGAGCCGGGTTTTTTCCGCCTTGCGCTGAGCCTTG
>JANQFN010000161.1 GCA_028277825.1 Desulfarculaceae bacterium | reverse complement strand
CGGGAGATTTTCAGACCGCTGATGACCGGGTTGAACTGCACCCGGGTGAAGATGGCCTTGGGGCTCACCGGGCAGTTTTCCTGGCACACGATACAGGGCCGGTCCATGGCCCAGGGCAGGCAGCGGCCCCGGTCGATAAAGGCGCAGCCCAGGCGGATGGGCCCCTGGCTCTGGAAGGAACCCAGGCCCAGTTTTTCCTCCACGCTGATCCGGCGGATGGCCGCGCTGGGGCAGACGTGGCTACAGGCTATGCAGCGGGTTTGGCAGCCGCTGGAGCCTATGGTCATGTTCAACACCGGGGTCCACATGGCCTCCAGGCCGAAGCTCAGGCCCGCCGGCTGCAACACGCCGGTGGGGCAGACCCGCATGCACTGGCCGCAGCGCAAACAGCGGCGCAAGAACTGGTCTTCGCTCAGGGCGCCGGGCGGGCGCACCAAGCGTGGGTCCCAGTCCGGGCCCATCAGTCCACCCAGCCTGAGCAGCGGCGGCGCAGCCAAACCGGTGCCCAGGGCGGCCAGCACCCGGCGGCGGCTGAGGTCCAGGGGCTGTTCGCCGGCGGCCGAGGGCGCGGTCTGAAAGCTGACCACCTCGTCCGGGCAAAGGTCCAGGCAGTTCAGGCAAAGCACGCATTCCTGCTGGTGGATCACCTTCTGGGGCTTGCAAGCGCCCTCGCAGTAGGCGTCGCACACTCCGCAGGCCGAGCAATCGGGTTGGGTCTTGCCCGGACGCCACAAGGAGAAGCGGCCCAAGAGGCCGAACAGGGCGCCCAGAGGACAAACGAAGCGGCAGTAGAAGCGGGGCAGCCAGAGATTGAGCAGCAGGGCGGCGATAAAGATGGAGCCAATCAGGGCGGCGCCCTGGTACAGGCGGGGCAAGGGCCAGGCCAGGCCCAGGGGCGCGTCGGCCAGGGGCAAGAGCACCAGATTGACCGAGCGGGTGACCAGGGGGATGGGGTCCAGCAGGCCCGAGAGCAGACTGGCGCCCATGATCCCACCCGGCCGAAGCAGCAGGCTGTAGCCCACCCAGGCGGCCAGGAGCACACCGGTGGCAACCGCGAAGAAGCGCCCTCCCCGGCCCTGGCGGGTGGCGCTGAGCACCAGGCCCAGGACAAGGGCCCCGGCCAAGGCCCCGGCCGCCTGTCCTTGGCCCAGGCGGATGACCAGGTCGCTCATGGCCGCGGCCAGCAGAAAAGCCAGCAAAAAGTATTTAATCATAGAGGCCCGACGGGGGGCGTTACGCGCCATGCGCGCCTTCAAACTCTTGCTGCGCGATCCCAGCCAGCCTACGAAGTGGTGCATGGTGCCAAAGGGGCAGAGCCAGCCGCAGAAAAAGCGGCCCAGGATCAGGGTGAGCACCACCGTGGCCAGGCCCCAGAGCAGGCCGGCGAACACAGTGCCCGTGGCCAAGAGCGTCACCAGGCCGGTCAGCGGGTCCAACTCCAAAAACCAGTTGATGGGCCAGCCGCGGAGCTGCCACCACTCCATACCCAGGCTAGCCACCACACAGAACCACAGAAACAGGCACAAGAAAAACACCTGGCTGATGCGCCTGATGAGTACGATGCGCATCAGCCCAGCTCCACCAGGGTGGGATTCAAAGAGCGGTAATCCACAGTGCCGGCTCCGGCCTCGGCGGCCATGCCCAGATAGGGCACCTGCTGGGGCTTGAGGCCCAACAGGCCCACTGCCGCTGCGTCCACCGCCACCTGGTCAGTGCCCAGGATCATGGCGTCGGTGGGGCTCAGGTCTTCTAGGGAGCCGCCGGTGGGGCCGTTTTTGACCAGGGAAACCACGCCGTCGGCCACCACCAGGCTGGGGGCGACCAGCCGGGCCAGTTCGCTGACGATGCCATTGATGTCCTGGTGAAAGATGTTGCGCCGCCCGCCCAACAGGCCGTACCAGTTCTTCATGGTCAAAGAGGCCAGGCTGCGGTGGTGGTCCTTGACCGGGGCCAGGCCGATGAGCTTGTCCGCCCCGGCCAGGGGCCCATACAGCAGGGGCCAGTCCACGATGAGCCGCCCGCCGGCCAGGGTGGTGGGCTGAAAGGCCTTGGCCGTGGGCAGCACCACCTGGGCGCCGGCCTGGCGCGCGGCTGGGCCGATGCCGCTCAACTCAAAGCAGGAGGTGGGGTCGTTGATGGGGTTGTCGGTGACGATGACCTTAGCCGCGCCCGCTTCCAAACAGAGCCGGGTCATCTCGGCCACCAGTTCGGGATTGCTGGTGGCGCCCAGGGCCGGAGGAGTGGCAAAGGCCGCATTGACCTTGAGCACCACAATTTCGCCCTTTTTCACGAACCGCCCCAACCCGCCCAAGGCCTCCAGCCCGGCCCGGAGCGCCGGCACCCGGTGGGAGCTCTTGACCACGGCCAGCTTGCCGCCCTCACCGGCAACCGCGTAGCTGGGCAATTTCACCTGTGGTCCGGCCGGCGCCGCCCCGCTGGGCCCCTGACCGTCATAGGCCCACCAGCCCAGGGCCGCGGCCGCGGCCGCGCCCAGGCCGGCCTTTCCCGCCCGCTTTAAGAAATCGCGGCGGTCCATCTCGTCCTTGGGCAGCAGAGGACTCATGGCTGGGCCTCCTGGATGCGGGTCTTTAAGCGGCGGGCCAAGTCAAGGGTGGCCGCCCGGTCTTCGGCGCCGCGCACCCCGGCCAAAAACGGCCCCTGGCTGAACACCACCTCCCAGGTGTCCATGATGTTGAACAGCCGCGCGCCTTCAAGGCCGGATGGTTTGGTCTCCTGGGCGCCGTTGGCCAACAGGAACTTGGCATAGGCCTCGGCCTTGGCCTGGGCCTGGGCGGCATCGGCCCGGCGGGAGACAAAGGCCATGGGCTCCTCTTGGCCCACGGGATAAATGGCCACCTGCACCTGATCCAGGCCGGCCATGCCAAAGGCGTCCTTGGCCAGCAGCATCAGGCTGTCCTCTTGGCGGCCCTTGGCCGGCAGCAGGGCGGTATCATCTGTGCCCTGCGGCTGCTCGACCGGGTTGGCCTTCAGATAGGCCCAGGCCGCTGCTCGGGCCGCCCGCTTGAGTTCCGGCGCGGCGCTGGAGGCCACTACCTCCAAATAGTCCGCGCCATTGACCAAATATACCGCATTCTTGGTGGTATAGGCCTGGTCCGCCAGGTCGCTGGTCACGGCCCCGGTCCGGCGCTGGGTGCTGAACACGCTGTAGGCCGCCTGGGGCGAGTTCATGACAAACAGGAGCATTTCCAGCCAGGCCTGGGGCTTGCCCTCCAGGGCGTAGCGCCGCGTGAAAAGCCCTTTGAAGCCGGCGGCCAGGTAAAGGTCTGCCTTGCCGTTTATCTTGTCGGACAGGGTGGCCGGAGTGAAGCTTTGCCCAGCGCCCAGAGCGGTCAAGCCGGGCACCTTGAGCAGGACCAACGGCCCGGCAGGCTGTTGGGGGCCGCTGTGCACGCGCCCCCATTGGGCGGGGTCGAAGCGGAACTGCTCTAAAATAACACCGCCGGCCACCACCAACAGGGCCAGCAGGACCAGGGCTCCCGCCAGGCTCTGGGCGCGGCTGGGCTGGGCGTGGAGGTTGGGCATCTTCCACCCGGGGCCAAGGGTTTCAACCGGGCCGTTGTGCTTAACGGCCCCTGTTAATGAGTTTGGCCACCCAGGGGACTGCTGTCAATGGTATCAATTGGAAGGCTTGGGAGCGCCCGAACCGCCTTTTTTACGGGGGCGCCGGCGGCGGCGCCGCTTTTTGGGCTTGCCGTCCTGGGCCTGGCGGGGCCGTCCGCCCCGACCGCCCCGGCCGCCCTTGGCGCCGCCCCGCGGGCGGCCGCGTCCGCCACCCGAACGTCCCCGCCGGGGGGGCCGCCGGTATTCCGGGGTGTCGTCGGGCAAAAAATATTCATCATCGGCGAACTCCACCGGAATCTTGTCGCCCAAAAACTCTTCCACATAGGGCAGATGGGTGGCGTACTCGTCACAGCACAGGGTGATAGCCTTGCCCACCGCGCCCGCCCGGGCGGTGCGCCCGATGCGGTGCACGTAGTCCTCGGGGTCTGAGGGCACGTCGTAGTTGATCACGTGGCTGACGTCCTCCACGTGCAGGCCGCGGGCGGCCACGTTGGTGGCCACCAGGATCTTGAGCTCGCCGCTCTTGAAGCGCTCCATGAGTTTGAGCCGCTTGGACTGGTTGATGTCGCCGGAAATGCCCTCGGCCGGGTATTTGTGCGCCCGGAGTTTGAAGGCCAGGCGGTCCACCGCCCGCTTGGTGTTGGTGAAGATCATCACCCGCGACCAGTCCTCCTGCTCCAGAATGCCCAACAGCAGATTGAGCTTTTCATAGGCTGAGCAGTGGTACATCACCTGGGTCACCTGGCTCACCGTGCGGGTGTCGGGCACCACCGAGACCTTGGAGGGCACGTTCATGAACTCGTAGGTGAGTTCCAGCACCCGCCAGCCCAGGGTGGCCGAGAACAGCATGCTCTGGCGCTTCTGATAAGGCGGCAGCCGCCGCATGATCCAGCGCAGGTCATCCACGAAACCCATGTCGAACAGACGGTCGGCCTCGTCGATCACCAGGTGTTTTATGCGCCGGGGGTCGAAGATGCGCTGCTTGGTGTAGTCGATCAAGCGGCCCGGCGTGGCCACCACCAAATCGACGCCGTCGCGTAGAGCCTGGGCCTGCTTGCGGTAGTCCACCCCGCCGAACACGGCCAGCATCTTCAGGTTCAAGTGACGCCCGATGGCCTCGGCGTCCTGCATAATTTGCAGGGCCAGCTCGCGGGTAGGCGATATGATCAGCACATAGGGCTCACCGGGGGTGCGGTTTTTGTCCCGCAGCATGTGGGCGAAGATGGGCACCAAAAAGGCGGCGGTCTTGCCGGTGCCGGTCTGGGCCTCCCCAGCCACGTCCAGTCCTTCCAGGCCCAGGGGTATGGCCTTGTCCTGGATCAGGGTGCAGCGTTCATAGCCGGAGTCATTGAGGCCCCTCAGCAGGGGCTCGGGCAGATCAAAGTCGGCAAAGGGGGTGCCCACCGGCGCCTCGGGCGTGGGCGCCTCAGGCGTGGATTGCTCTATTTCCAAATTTTCTTCTTGTTCCATGCGTGGTTAGTCTACTGGCGGGCAGGTGTTATGGCAAGTTGATTAGCGCAAGTAATTCTTGTCCGAAATATCCAGCCAGGTGCGGCAGCCGGTCTTGGCGCAGTCGATGGCCTCGGAGGTGTAGACCATCTCACCGTCCAAAAAGTAAATCCAGTGGGGCACCGCGTTGGCGTGGCTCCAACCGATCTCACTCAACCCCAGAGTAACCATCCCGGTCAGCACACGGCCGGCCGCTTCGGAGGGTCAGGCCGGGGTTTCCGGTATCATGGTGTACTCCAGCACCAGATAGTCCCGCTTGTGCCCCGGAAAGCGCACCCGCTTGATCTTCTCGGGCTCACCCAGGGCTTTGCTGACCTGGGCCGGGGTCATGCCGGGGTGCACCTTGGACAGTTGATCATCCGCCCGGGCCGCGCAGCCCGCGGCCAGGGCCAAGGCCAAGATGACCAGGCAGTGTTTCAAAAACATGCCGCCGCTTCCCTCACCCCAAATGAAACCGTTGGCTCCCCTTTCCCAACTTCGCGCGAACCGCCACCATCTCGGCGGCCACGGACAGGGCTATCTCCTCGGGGGTCTCGGCCCCGATGTCCAGCCCTATGGGAGAGTATACCTGGTTCAGTTGCTTCTGGCTGAATCCTTCTGCCAAAAGCGCCTCATAAATCATATTGCGCTTGCGCCGCGAACCGATCATGCCCACATAGGCGGCGTCTTGCCCAAGGCACTGGGCCAACACCTCCTTGTCGAACAAATGGCCCCGGGTGACGATCACCAAATAGGCTTCGCCGCCCAGGCGCTTGCCCTCCAGCACCTTGCCCAAGTCCTGGTTCCATATCTCATCAGCCTGGGGAAAGCGCTCGGGATTGGCCCAATCCTGGCGGTCATCAGCCACCACCAGGCCAAAACCCACCAGTTTGGCCAGGGGCGCGATCTGTTGGGCCACGTGGCCTCCGCCGAAGAGATAGACCACCGGCCCGCCCACAAGGGGTTCCACGAAGACCTGTCCCGGCTCTATGGGGCCCGGGGAGTTCAGCATCTGGGGCGCTTGGTGGGGCTTGACCGCGGCCAAAAAGGCGCCCAGATCCTCGGCGAGATCTTTGGGCCCCCGCAGGCTGCCCACAGTGGGGCCATTTTGCGCCATTAAAA
>JANQFN010000128.1 GCA_028277825.1 Desulfarculaceae bacterium | reverse complement strand
AGGGAAGGAGGCCATGTATAAGAAAGCCCTCTTAGCCGTCCTGGCGATCCTGCTGCTGGGCGCCAACTCCGCCCTGGCCGCCGACATGGGCGGCTCCTTTTACTTCCTCAAAAAGGGCATGTTCGAGGTCTCCATGCAGGCCGGCTACGTCAACCAGTACAAGATGAAGGACACCACTATCAACGCCTCTTCCACCGCGGGCAACTTCAGCGTGCCCCAGCGGGGCGTGGAGGTGAAAAACGACATCTTGCTGGGGGCCATCGTGGCCTACGGCCTGCACGACCGCCTCAATCTCTGGCTGGAGTTGGGCATCTCCGGCGGCGGCACCCTGGACGGCCAGATCGACCTGCCCGGCGGCGGCAGCCAGAACCTGGAAGGCAATCTGGAAAACGTCTTCACCTGGGCCATCGGCCTCAAGGCCAAGCTGTGGCAGCAGAAGTCCAACCGGGGCTTTGGCCTGGCCGCGGCCATGCGCTATCTGCGCTACGACGACCGGCCGGTGGAGGGCTGGACCAGCCAGGGCAGCACCAGCATCCAAAACATCGGAACCGACACCACGATGAGCTTCTGGCGCTGGGACGTTTCGCTCTCCGCCTACTACAAGTTCAAAAAGAACTTCACGCCCTATATCGGCGTGCGCTGGGGATACTCCGACACCCAGTTCTCCGGGTCCTGGAACCTGCCCGGCACCGCCAGGGGCAACGCCAGCGCCGACTACGAACCCGAGCAGCCCCTGGGCTTCTTCGCCGGTGTGGATTGGTCCTTTTACAAGGTCTGGCGCATCAATCTGCAGGGCAACTTCCTGGACATGTACGCCCTGTATCTGAGCGCCAGCTACATTTTCTAGGATATTCCGGCACACCCCAGGCAGGGGCGCGCTTCATTTGGCGCGTGCCGCCCTGCCCTCCAGTTCGCGCATCACCCTTTTCACCCTCTGCTTGCCCTGCCTGAGCGCCCGGACCATGTAGGCGCCGCGCAGCCTTTTTATGCTGGGATCCAAGGGGTCCAGGCGCCGGGCGGCCTCGATGGTCTGCAGGGCGCGGCTCATGTTCCAATCGCCCAGGGCGTAGGCCGTGGCCAGCCGCTTGAGCCCGGCCACGCCCTTGACCGCCCCCAGGGGGGTCTCCGCCGCCTCCAGGAGCAGGCGTGAGTTGGAGTCAACGGTGTTGCGGTAAAGCTGGCGGGGGGCGGAGTATTCCACCAGCATGTTGTCGTCGCTGTTGGCCGGCACTCCCCGACCCAACTGCAGGAGCCGCTCCCGGTCCATCATGTACAGAGCCAGCAGATCGATGCCGGAGAGGACGCCCACTTGGCCCAGATCGTCGGCCACCGCCTTATTCAGGGCCAGGTTGCGGGTCAACTGGGCGGCGTCCAAGGACAGCGGCCGGCGGCTGCCCAGGAGGATCAGGTCCGAGTCGTTGATTCTAAACAGGCGCACCTGCTCATACACCGAGGCGAAGGTCTTTAAGAGCGAGCGCAGGTCGCGGCCGCTCATGGCGTAGCTGTGCAACCACTGGGCCCAGACCCCGTCCGGGGCCAGCTTTTTTTTGCCCAGCTCAAAAAACTCCCTGGTGAACAGATTGGAGACCCCGCTGATCCAGGGGTTGGAGGGCTCGGAGCTGATCAGATCGTAGGCACCGTCGGGGGCCAGGAGCAGGCGGTTGCGGGCGTCCCCCAGCTTCAACTCCACCCGGGGATCATCCAGGGGCCGGTGGTTGTAGTCTTGGAAAAAGCGGCTGGCGGCCACGGTGGCCGGCTCGATCTCCACCACCTCGATCCGCTCCGGCTCCTGGTGCAGAGTGGCCGAGCCGGCGGTGATGCCGCTGGCCAGACCGATCACCATCACCCGCTTGGCCCGGGGCCGGAAGGCGAAAGGCAAATGGGCCAAAAGCACCTGGGTCTTCATGTCCACGTTGGTGGATGCGTCCACCTTGCCGTTGTGGGCCAGCCAGATGTTGCCGGTGACCAGGTTCTTGGCCACGCTGACCACCGAGGAGAGTCCTTCGTTGTAGTAGAGCAACTCAAAGGGCTTGAGCGCGAAGGTGTCCAGTCCCCGGCGGCTGCGCTCGGGCATCTCGTAGACATAGCGGTACATGCCCGAGGTCATCAGGATGGGGTTCCAGGGAGCGGGGAAGGCAAAAAGCGCCCCACCGGCCAGGCAGAGGGCCAGCGCCGCCCCGGCCAAGGGCACCATCCGGGGCCGGCGGCCCCGGGCCAACAGGCCCAACAAGACCAGGGCCGCGGCCAGGTTGACGGCCACG
Source organism: Desulfarculaceae bacterium (assembly GCA_028277825.1). Classification (GTDB taxonomy): domain Bacteria; phylum Desulfobacterota; class Desulfarculia; order Desulfarculales; family Desulfarculaceae; genus Desulfoferula. Next base: position 274 of record JANQFN010000128.1, on the reverse strand, counting down.
GCCAGGCGCACGCTGCCCACGATGGCCAACCCCGGCAACAAGAACATGCCCCCGGCGGCCGCCCCCAACAGAGCGCCCAGGGTGTTCACCCCGTAGAGACGGCCCACCGGCCGGCTCAGGGCGTCCACCGAACCCGCCGCCGCCCGCACCAGATAGGGGAAGCTGGCGCCCATCAACAGGGCCGGGGGCAGCATCACCGCCAGGCAAAGCAGCAATCCCCCCGGCCAGAGCAGCCAGAGGTGGGCCTCCACCTTGGTAAACAGCCAGACAAATG
>JANQFN010000127.1 GCA_028277825.1 Desulfarculaceae bacterium | reverse complement strand
GGCATAGTTCAATTGGGCATAGGAGCAAAATTGATTTATGGATTTTTTAAGCCACTGTATTCTTCCTCGTTCATGGGGCCATATGTAAACCGAAATAATTTTGCCGGTTACTTGGAAATGGCTTTGCCTCTATGCGTGGCTCTTTTGGGGGTATTATCACTGGAACAGAGGTACCTCCATCGCGGTGAGGCCAGCAGCAGAATGCATCTATCTTTATTGGTGCTTGCATCCCTGGTCGTTATCATCGCTGCCTTATGGGTTTCAGGATCTAGAGGGGGGACTATTTCCGCCGCCCTTATTATGATCATACAAGTCCCGTTAGTTATTTCCTTGGTCTATAAAAGACTGTTCGGCCCAAAAAGTTTGGCGCTCATATTGGTCGTGGTGGCAGCCTTGGCTTTTGCTGCCAACATGACTGACTGGAGTAAAATATCTCCAAGATTTGAAAAGGTTTTCAAGTCTGACCTCTCGCAAAACATAAGGCTTGTCTTGGCCAAGGACGTTTGGCAAATGACCACCAAGTTTCCTTTCACTGGTTCTGGTCTGGGTACCTTTTCCAAAGCTTACCCGCCTTTTAAAACAATCCCTCGGCAGGGCCTCTTCGTCCACGCTCATAATGATTATCTAGAGTTCTTGGCCGAAATGGGCTGGCCTGGTTTTTTAATGCTAATGGGGTTTTTCGCTTGGGTGCTTTGGCGCGGGGGAGGCTTTATTGCTAGGGCCTTGAAAAGTAAGCGGGGCCGCGATCCCAATATGATTTACAGAGCACTACTGATAACCGGCACCATGGGTGGGGTGTCATCCATTCTCATACACGGCCTGGCCGACTTTAATCTGCGCATTCCGGCAAATGCGCTGACCTTCTTCGTCTTATGCGGTTTGACCATAGCCCTGAGCAGCTACAAGCCCAGTAGGCGGGATTGATTATCTGGGCCTAGTGCTGCTTCCGTTTAGAGTACATTAGCCACCACAGACCACCCGGGGCCACCAGCAATATCAAACAGGCCAGGCCCATCTGCCAGCCCCCTTCAAACATGGAAAAGCTCCACACAGCCAAGCTGTAGAGACCTATTAACAGCAAGCCAGATAAAATTAACCAAGCCAACAGGCGGCCGGATAAATGGCGGCGGCCATCATTCATTACGCCCAGTCTCCTTATTCAGCAACCAAACCCTGACCCCGAGGGGTTCCATGGTATGGCGCAATTCGCCGGCCGCTATCAAACCTGAGCGACCGCCGAATAATTTTTTAGCCTGGTAGCCTGAAGCTTTGACAGCCAGGCGCACTTCGTGGGGTAATACGTTCACCGCCATCAACAAGAGGCCGCGCTGGTTGAGGCTCCAACCGGTTCTGACCGCCGGTCCCCCACCTGGATCTCGCTGGGCCCTTCCCAAAAAGTTTATACTCATGCCCGCAGGCAAACCGGATTTTAAGGGAAGCCAAGATTGCAAGGATTTCAGACGATGGGCTATGCCGCAAACTTCATTCCGCAAATCCTTATGGCTGGTCAATTGGTGCCAGTTGTAAAATAAGAGTCCTTGAGCGCCGGCGGTCAAGGCGGAGGCGGTCAAGGCGTTGATTTCCTCTGGCCGTGGAGGTCGCGGCCATCCCATGGCCGTAAATTTGCCGCCGCCAAAAGCCTGCACCACCGCCCAGACCTGGCCGTTGGGCCGAACCAGTTTTCTGGCCTGTGCCACGGAATCGGCCAGCCAGTTCAGCGGCTGGCTGGGGATGGGATACTGATCCATGAACACAGCATCATACGCCGGAGCGTAAAAGGCGACCTTTCCCGGCCGGACGATGGCAGTGGCGGTGCGGGCCCAGGGCAGCAGGCGTTGCAATTCCTTACGGGCCTTAATAAGTCGAACCAGGGGAAATGACCGTATCTCCGGCTCATCAACCAAGTAGAAGTAAAGGGGTCTTAGACTGGCCGGGAGTGATGCTATGGGCTTTGCCAGTGCCGAGATTCTTTTTGGCTCCACCGGCAAGCTCAAAATGACTTTTAGGCCATTATGGTGTGCCTCTTTCAGTAGCTGGGCCACCCTCAGGGGTGAACTGCCGATGACGACGGTATTGAGCCCGCAGGCGGCCATGTTCTTAAAATCTGGCTTGCCTCCCTGGTAGGCCCCCAGGGGGAAAGGATGCTTGGCGCCGGAGGTCGTCGCTGGCGTTGGGCGGGTCTTGGCGGTGACAAGCTGGAGTTTTAGGTGGCGTAAGGCAAACCGCGAGTCCACGTCGTTTCTGAAAGTTGCCCTGCCTTTTCCCGAAGCCGGGGCTTTCGCCTCCACACTGAAGTCTTGCCAGCCGCCGGCCACGCAGTGGCTGTCCAACCAGAACTCCTTGCCAAACAGATTTAGACTTAAATAATGGCTGTTGATGAAAGATTCACGCCTCAACTGAAAACTCAGGCGGTAGTAGCTGCCTGGTTTGATCGGGAGGGGAACGCTGGCCAATACACCGGGCGCTTTGCCGGTGAATTGAATCCATCCTTTGCGCTCGGTGGGCTGTTTGCTTATGTGCAGGCCACCGGAGGCCAGGCTTTGCCGGGTGAATGGGCTGAGCCAGAATTGCTGCAAGTTGCTGAAATTCAGCTTGCCAGAGTTTTTCGTGGCGGCCAGGCCTTGCATCGGCATGGCCAGAATCAATATCCATACCGCCAACCACAGTGGCGACGATAGCGAGTTGCTTTTTTTGGTTTTGGGCAGACTATTGAGATTCAAGGCACTCTCTTTGGGCCGCAATGGCATTTTTCAATCCCCCAAAAGAGAACAGGTGAACCAAATTCAAGATGCTTCCTTAGAGTAAAGCCTGTTTTGTGGCATAATCAACCAGTTTGGGTTCCGGCTCCGGAGAAAGGCGGTATGAGGCCATCTGTCAAATACATCTTTTGCCTGCTCATCCTGGCCTTGGCCCTGACCGTGGGCTGTGGGGCAGGCAAGCAACCCCTGGAACAGGAGGCGGAAACGCCGGAGCCCGCCGACGCCGGTGAGGCCATCTGCCTCTACATGTTCTGGACCCGGGACCCGGCGGCTATGGAGATACTCACCGCCCAACTGGACCGGGGCGATAGCTTTTCGGCCGCCGCGCGCCGCATCAGCCGCGAGGGCCTGGAGGGCGCTTCCCGCCTCAACGCCACCTGCCTGGATGAAAAGGAACTGGACCCGGTTCTGCTGGAGCAGGGACAAGACCTGGGCATGGGCCAGGTGGGCCGGCCCTTTGACTATCAGGGCGGCATGGCAATGGTGATGCGCACCAGCGACCGCTGGTGGAACCAGGGCGAACGCCTATACAAGCAGGGCGAGTACCAGGCGGCGGAAGACAGTTTCATC
>JANQFN010000116.1 GCA_028277825.1 Desulfarculaceae bacterium | reverse complement strand
AGAAATATCACACTGAAAGTTGGGAGTCAACCCCCGGTAGTTTACTAGGCATACCTAAAAAAACATCATATTTGCCAAGGGTTGGCCGCCTCCAAGCCTTGGGCTAGGGTCCGCTGATGGACATGCCCTCCACCAGCAGGCCGGGACATCCGCTGCGCCCGAAGAAACGCAGATCGCCGGCCACGGCCACCACTGACTTGAACAAATCCAAGACCTGGCCGGCCACGGCGATGGATTTCACCGGCCGCTTAATCCGGCCCTTTTCCACCAGATGTCCGGCCGCGCCAAAGGAGAACTCGCCGCTGACCGGATCGGCGGTGTGCCCGCCCATGATCTCGCTGATGATCAGGCCCCGCTCCAGACCGGCAGTGAGTTCGGCGAAACTCTTCTCCCCGGGCTGCAGATACAGGTTGGAAAAGCCCACCCCGGGCGGATTCTTCAGGGAGGGCCGCATGGCGTTGCCGGTGCTGGCCTTGCCGGCCCGGGCCGCCCAGAGACGGTCGAAGATGAAACCAGTGAGCACGCCATCGGTGATCAACTCGGTGCGCTGTTGGGGGGTGCCCTCGTCGTCCAGGGACGAACTGCCCAGCCCCCGGGGATAAAGGCCGTCGTCAATCAGGCTGACCAGGGGGCTGGCCACCGCCCGGCCCTCCTTGCCGGCCAGGAGCGAGCGGCCCTTCAACAGGCTGTCGCCCATCAGGGAAGCGGCCAACAGGTCCATGAACTGCACGGCCACCGAGTTGTGCAAGAGCACGTCCCAGCGGCCGTCCGCCACCGGGCGGGCCCCCAAAAAGGCGGCGGCGCGGCGCCCGGCCTCTTTGCCCAGGGCCGGGATGTCCAGATCGGCCAAAAAGCGGGCGCTCTGGCTGTCCCAGCCCATTTCCTGTTCGCCGTCCTCGCTGGCCATGGCCAGGGCCCCGGCCGCGGCCTGAGTGCCCTGGTGGCTGAACTCCAAGCCGTGGGAGGTCCTCAGGCGCACCAGGCCCACCGAGCTGGAGAACTCCGCGGGCTGCACGTGCACCACCCGCTCATCAGCGGCCAGGGCGGCGGCGGCCAGTTCCTTGGCCCGCGCCACCTTGGCCTCCACCGGGTCTTCGGCCAGGGCCGGGTCGAACACCTCCACGGGGGTGAGTTCGCCGGCCGGGCCGGCCAGGCTCAAGTGGGGTTCGGGGTCGCTGGCCTCGGCCGAGGCCTGGGCCTGGACCACCGCCGCGTCCAAGGCGGCCTCGTCGGCGCCCATGACAAAGGAAAAGCCCAGGCGGCCCTCCTGGATTATGCGCAAGCACAGCCCTTGGGTTTCGGCCTCCTGAAACTTGTCCACCTCATCGCCGCGCACCCCGATGGATACGCTGCTGCTGTGGGCGGCCATCACCTCCCACTGGCTTACACCGGCGGCCTCCAGCTTTTGTTGGGCCAGGTCCAGTTCGTGATCCAGTCGCATGTTCAGAGCTCCAGGAGCATGGCGATCTCGTCGCAGTCGGGAAATTTCACGCAGTTTATGCAGTCGGCCCAGATCTTGTTGGGCAAAAGCTTCTTGTCCACTTCCGTGAACCCGAAGCGGGCGAAGAATTCGGGAACGTAGGTGAGGGCGAAGATCTTGTTGAAACCCAGGGTCACCGCTTCCGAACAGCAGGTTTCCACCAGCCTTTGACCCCACCGCTCACCCTGGCGCTGGGGCAGCACCGCCAGGGAGCGCACCTCGCACAGATCCTCCCAGCACAGGTGCAGGGCGCAGGCCCCCACCAGCCGGCCGCCGTCGTCCTCGGCCACCACGAAGTCCCTGAGGAATTCGTAGAGGTCGGTCAGGGGCCGGGCCAGAAGCTCGCCCTGTTCGCCGTATTTGGCTAAAAGGCCGTGGATGAAGCGCACGTCCTGCTGCCGGGCCTTGCGGATCATGAGCCAAACCTCCCGAAAAATCAGCTTCAATTCTAGCCTTTCGCGGGCGGCAGGTCAAAGAGGGGGGAGCGCCGGCGGCCCGATTGCCGCCCGGCCGGGCGGTTCTAATGAAGTGCCCCGCCGCAAGCAGCGGGGTATCAAAAGGAAAATGTCAGCTTTACAGCGCGGCAAGCCGCGGGGAATGGACCCCCCTATGGGGGTTCAAATTATTCCGTAAAAGTCCGGTAGTGCTTTTTCATGCAATCCGGACAAATCCCATGACTGAAATCCGCTTCTGAGTGATTTGAGATATATTCTTCAATCTGTTCCCAGGCTCCCTGGTCATTCCTGATCTTTTTGCAGTGGCTGCAGATGGGCAATATGCCTTGCAGGGTTTGTATCTCTTCCAGGGCCAACTTGAGTTCACGGTTGGATGTCAGCAGTTCTTGTTCACTTTGTTCGCGCCGGGTCATCTCGCTTTTCAAACGCTTGTTGAGTCTCCTGAAATAAAGGGACAATATGGTCAGAAAAATTAACGTGGCAACGGTGCCCCCTACGCCTTGCCAAAACCATTTGGGCAAGGGC
>JANQFN010000054.1 GCA_028277825.1 Desulfarculaceae bacterium | reverse complement strand
CGACACGGTGTGCATCGATTTCACCGACAGTGGCCCCGGGGTGAGCCAGGAGGAGTTGGATCATTTTTTCGCGCCGTTTTTCACCACCAAGGACGGCTCGGGACAGGGCCTGGGCCTGGCGGTCAGCCGCGGCATAATCCAGGCCCACGGTGGGGGCATCATCGCGCGCAGCCGCCCCGGCTTGGGCACCACGGTCAGTGTCAGCCTGCCTCTGGTGCAGGCTCCAGCCCGGCATGGCGCCGCATCCCAGGCGGGCGGCCGCCGGCCCGGCCGGGGGGGCCGGGTGCTCTTGGTGGAAGACGAGTCCCTGGTGGCCATGGGGGTCGAGGCTCTGTTGAAGGAAGCCGGCCACCAGGTGCACACCGCCGGCAGCCTGGACGAGGCGAGGGCGGCCATCAGGGCTCAACAACCTGAGGTGATCGTCAGCGACTTGGGATTACCCGACGCCCGGGGCTGGGAGGTTTTGGAGCGCTTGCGCCGGGCCGCCGATGGGACGGGCGGAGAGCCGCCGCCGGTGATCGTGCTCACCGGCTGGGGCCGCGGCCAACTGGAGCCCCGGCCCCAAGCCATCGCCCCGCCGGCGGCCCTGCTGCAAAAGCCGGTGGAGCGGGAGCCCCTTTTGGAGGCGCTGTCAATGGCCCTGGCCCCCTCCGGGGAGAGGACCTCGTGAAGCGTCTCGCCGCCTGGTTGCTCTTGGCCGCCGGCCTGGCCCTGGCCGCCGGTTGCGCCGGGGGTCCGGCCCTTTCCGGGCAGGAAATCAGCGACACCGCCCTAAAGCTCAGCGCCGAACCGCTGGCCCTGAACCCCGAAGACCCCGCTCAGCAAAAGCTGGGTCCCCTGGTCTATGGAGGAGGCCTGATCCTCAGTTCGCCGGATTCGCGCTTCGGGGGCCTCTCCGGGCTCTTGGTCAGCCCCGGTGGCGGTAAGATGCTGGCGGTGAGCGACCGGGGGTCTTGGTTTGCCGCCCGGATCAAATATGACCGGCAAGGCCGTCTGGCCGGCCTGCATCAGGGCCGCCTGGGCCGCTTGAAGGACCCGGCCGGCCGGCCCCTGCAGGGCAAGTGGCTGAGCGACGCCGAGGAGCTTGCTCTTTGGCGAGGCGGGATCCTGGTGAGCTTCGAACGCGACCACCGCTTGTGGCTCTACCCCGGCCCCTGGTCCCTGAAGGGTGCGCCCACCCCCCTGGCGGTGCCGCCGTGGTTGAGACAGGCGGCATCCAACAACGGCATCGAGGCCATGGCTCCTTTGCCCGGCGGCCGCCTGTTGCTGTTGGCCGAGGGGAAAGAAGGTGCGACCCACACCCAGGGCGCGGTGGGCGACGGACGCCGCTGGCAAAGGCTCAAGTACCGCCTGGAAGGAGGCTTTCGGCCCACCGCCGCCGCGCCTTTGCCCGGCGGCGATCTGTTGATACTGGAGCGCCGCTACAGCCTGGCCGCCGGGGCCGCCGCCCGCCTGCTGCGCCTGCCCGCAGAACAGGTTTCGCCCGGGGCCGTGCTGCGCCCGCATACCATTGCCGTGTTGGCGCAACCCCTGAACGTGGACAACATGGAGGGCCTGGCGCTGAGACGGTCGGCGGAAGGGGAGTTGATCATCTACCTGGTCTCCGACGACAACTTTTCCGCGGTGCAGCGCACCCTTCTCATGATGTTCCGCTGGAACCAGGTCCCCTGACTTCCCGACTGGCTTTCTTGCTAAAATACAAATAGAGCCATGAACAACCTGAGTCGGCTCTTGACCGGCCCGGCCCAGGCCGAGGCCTATTTGCTGGGCGCCCACCCTCCGCCGGACTAGGCGGCGGCAAAAGCGGCGGGTGCAATTTAACCGGGGGGCTTTTTTGGTTTCGCCGGCCGGGGTTCATGAGGCAAGCTGGATGAGTAACTCCAGTCGAGAGGACGTAATGAGAGGTATTGCCAGAGGCAAGACCGGGGCCGCTGCGTTGGCGCTGGTACTGCTGGTCGGTTTGAGCGCGGGCGGCGCCTGGGCCAAGCCGGCCCAAGTGGAGCAGACAGTCTACGCACCGGTCTACCAGAAAGTGACCATTGACGACCGGGGCCGGGAGTTGACCCTGACCACCGAGTTGAGTGTGCGTAACATTGACCCCGAACATGCCATAGAGGTTTTGTCGGTGGCCTTGTTTGACGCCCAGGGCCGGCTGGTCAAGGAGTACCTCAGTGAGCCCCTGCAGTTGGCCCCGTTGGCCGCCGCGCGCACCCCGGCCCAACAAATGAAGGGCCAGCACGGAGGCTGCTTTTTGGTGCGCTGGCGGGGGCCGGCCGGGGTGAACCCGCCCATGGTGCAAACCCTGATGCTGGGCACCGCCGGCCAGCAGGGCATCTCCCTGATGAGCCGGGGGCGCACGATCAAGACCAAGTAGCACGCCGGTGGACAATTCTGTAGGTCCAGAGAGACCGCGGTATGCGGGTGGCGGGCTGCAACGACCTCAAGGCGGTGCGCGACGAATTGGCCTTTGCCCATGAGGTGTTCGACATGATCAAGGGGATTCAAGTCATCGACGTGACCGGCCGGCCCATCCAGGCCGTGGCCCACCTCATTCTGGACCGGCAGCAGATTATTTAGATTCCAAGTGGGCCTGCCAGCGGGCCAGGTCCGCGGGCGTATCCAGGTCGTGCAGCTTGGGCAAAAGGGCCCGGCTCATCCCCAACTCGGCGGCGCGTTGTGCCACCGCCTGCAAGGTGCGCCAATGACCCGGGCTCAACAGTCCCGGCGTCGGCCGGCTTAGCCCCACCAGGTAATAGCCGCCGTCGGCAGCCGGGCCCAAGACCAGGTCATGGTCCCTCAGGGCGGCAAAGGCCGCGGCCAGGATTTCGCGGTCCAGGCCGGGTATGTCGCTGCCGGCCAGCACCACCCGCGCCACCCCCTGCGCCAAGGCCCGCCCCAGAGCGCGCTCCATGCGCTGTCCCAGATCGCCCGCACCTTGTTCGCTGTAGAGCGGGCCGGGGCCCAGCCAGGCCTGCCCCTCTTCCATGGTGCCGTCGGTGAGGCGCACCTCGATGGCCAGGGGCATATCCTGGGCAAGCCTTTGGGCCCGGGCCAGGAGGCGCTCGGCCAACAGGCTCTGCAGGCGGGCAGCGCCCTCGGCCCCCAGGGCGGGGATCAGCCGGGTCTTGGCCAGGCCGGCCTGGGGCAGGCGGGTGAAGATGATCAGTCTGTCCGGCGCTTGGTCCATGAGTCCTTTATACCGGAAAAATGCGCCTTTGCGGACAGGGCTTTGTTGCTCGGGGCCTGCGAGCCTACTATAGTGATGGGACAACCAGGAGAGAGCCAGATGCATCTGAGCAAGCTGAACATCACCGGTTTCAAGTCCTACAGCGAGACGGTGAGCTTTGACTTCTCGCCCACAATCGCGGTGATCATCGGCAACAACGGCACCGGCAAGAGCAACGCCCTGGAGGCCATCCTCTGGGGCCTGGGTGAGGACGACCCCAGGGCGCTGAGGGCCGGCCACCGCCGGGACCTGCTGTTTGCGGGCAGCGGCGAAACCCCCCCGGCCGAGGTGGCCCGGGTGGAGTTGAGGTTCGAGGACCCAGAGGGCGGGGCCCAGGTCAAGGTGACCCGGGCCATGCTCCCTTCCGGAGAGGGGCGCCAGGGTATAGACGGCCGGGAGTTCGCTGACCTGCAATCTTTTCAGGGCGCCCTGGTGGAGTTGGGCCTGGACGCCTGCCGCCAAAACCTGATCCGCCAGGACCAGATCGGCGACTTTTTCACTAAAAACCCCGCCCAGCGGCTGGCTTACGTGGACGATTTCTTAGGCGGCGCCGGCCTGGAAGGCTTCAACCGACAGTTTTCCGGCTACCTGGGCCAGCTGATCCCCGAGGCCAGCGCCCGGCTTCTTGCCGAAGACGGCGGCTTGGAGATGGAGGTGAGCTTCAAGGACAAGGGTATAAAGCGGGGCATACTGCTCTCCGGTGGGGAGCGGGCGGTGGCCGCCCTGGCCCTGAAGCTGGCTCTGTTCGGACACCGCTCCAGCCCCTGCTACCTGCTGGACGAGGTGGAGCCCGCCCTGGATTGGGTAAAAAACAAGGCCACCCAAAACCTGTTGACCGAGGTGTCGGCCGGCCGGCAGTTGATCATGGTCACCCACCTGCGCTCCACCATCGAATTGGCCGAGACTGTGCACGGGGTGCGCATCCGGCCCGACGGCACCTCCTGGCTCAAGTTCCATTTCGTGATGGACGAGCGTCTCTTCAAGATCTATAAGTGCTGCTGATGGACCCTTTCGACGCAGCGGAGATGATCAAGGCGGCCTGGCTGCAGCGGGATGACGCCGGAGATTCCCTGGCGGTGCGCCTGGTGGCCTGCCCCTACTGCGGCAAGGCCGACCGGGTGCGGGAGTTGTCCCGCGAGGAAATTTCAGGCAGCAACCCAGCCCTGGAGCAGGCCTGGCAGGCCCTGGCCCAAAGCGGCCAGCCCGCCCTGTGCGGCTTCTGCCTCAACGTGGTGCTTCTGGCCGGAGAGGCGGCCCTGCCACCGGCCTAATCACTGGATTCCATACAAGGCAATATCTCGGATACGAAGCGCTGCAGCATGCTCCTTTTGACCGTCCGGGTGCCGGCGGGTTATAATGCCTACTAAGCCGGTTGACTATTGATCCGGCAGCCATTATCTTTAAAACCCATTGCAACCCCACGAGGGAATCATTTGCCGCGGCGATTGCTACATCTGGGCCTGTGCCTGGTCTTGCTGCTGCCCCTGGGGGCCCTGACCCAGCCGGCGGCGGCGCAGCCCGTGCTCTGCCCCATGGCCCAAACCATGGCCAAATCAGGCATGCCCGGCTGTTGCGGCCCGGGCGCCCCCTGCTGTCAGCTCCAGGACGAGCCCAGCGAGAGCGGCCAGATGACCCTCAATCCAGCGCCCCGCGTGGCGCTTCCCGTCTCGGCCGGTTTGCTGGCGGCGGCCAGTCCCCTGCGGCAAGAAAGCCTTTTTGCCGCCGTGCCCCAGCCACGGGCCCGGGCGCCGGTTCCCCTGCATCTGCTCCACGCCTCCTTCCTGATATGATCCGCGCCCCCGGGAGTTGCTGACTCCCGCGCCACCAGTGCGCCTTGAGCCCTTGGCTCAGCCGGCGTCGGCCCCGATATTTTTCGTAGGATCATACATCAGGAGATGACAATGTCTTCCAAGCAAAAGTCCCCTCAGGACACCCAGTCCAAAAAGGCCCAGGTTTTGGGCGACGACTCTCAGAAGAAAGGCGCCGGCAAGGGCGTGATCATCGCCGTGGTGGCGGTGATCATCCTGGGCGCCGCCGCGCTCAGCTATGTGTTTATGGCTCCCTCCGGCGATGAGGTGGCCGCCACCAGCAGCGGTCCCACGGTCAGCGACGGCAGCACGGTTAAGATAGAAGCCGCCATGTTCGACGACGGCAAGGCCCGCCATTTCAAATACGAGGCGCCCGAGGGCATCACGGTGCGCTTTTTCGTGATTAAAAGCTCAGACGGAGTTATCCGGGCCGCCTTCGACGCCTGCGACGTCTGTTGGCGGGCGGACAAAGGCTATTACCAGGACGGCGACGTGATGGTCTGCGTCAACTGCGGCCGGCGCTTCCCCTCGGTCAAGGTCAACGTGGTGCAAGGCGGCTGCAACCCGGCCCCGCTGAACCGCTCGGTTGAGGACGGCAAGGTGGTGATCAAGGTGGCCGATATCCTCAAGGGCCGCCGTTTCTTCGACTTC
>JANQFN010000041.1 GCA_028277825.1 Desulfarculaceae bacterium | reverse complement strand
GCCAGAACTTTGGAGCCGGTCAGGGCGTTTAGCAGGGTGGATTTGCCCGCGTTGGTGTAACCCACGATGGACAGCACCGGCAGGCCGCCCTTGGCCCGGGCCTGGCGGCGGCGGCCCCGCTGGGCGGCCAGGCGCTTAAGGTCCCGCTCCAGACGGCCCAGGCGCTGGCGTACCCTACGGCGGTCGATCTCCAGCTTGGTCTCGCCCGGGCCCCGGCCGCCGATGCCGCCGGTGAGGCGGCTCAGGCCGTCGTCGCGGCTGCCCAAACGGGGCATCAGATAACGCAACTGGGCCATCTCCACCTGCAGCTTGCCCTCGGCGGTGCGCGCCCGCTGGGCGAAGATGTCCAGGATGAGCTGGGTGCGGTCGATGAACTTGATGTCGCTGTCGGTGGCCGCGGCCAGGGAGCGGGCCTGGCCCGGTGTCAGTTCCTGGCCCAGGACCAGCACGTCGGCATTGCTGCGCAGGGCCTTGACCAGCACCTCGCCCAGCTTGCCCGGGCCGATCAGGGTGCGCGGGTCCGGTCGTCGGCGGCGCTGGATCATGCGGCCCACCACCTGCAGCCCGGCCGAGGCGGCCAGTTCGGCCAACTCGTCCAGGCGCTCCTGGGCCCGGGTGCGGGCCAGGTTGCCTACGCTGATCAAAAGGGCGGCACCGTCCGCCGCCACCGCCTGGGCCGGCGCCAGGCGGGCCAGTTCGTCTTCCAGGGAGCGCACCAGTCGGGCCAGGTCCTCCGGCGGCTGGCCGGCGCGGAACGGTTCCAGCAGGCGGTAGTCCTGGCCATCCACGCTTTGAGGAAGCAGGTGGGCCGCGTGGATCAGACCGGCGTTGCCGCTGGGCTCCACTTGCAGGGCGGCCACCAAGTCCCAGCGCTGCAATTCCAACTCGCCCAGGTCGTCGTGGCCCAGGCCCTGACCGCCCAGATGAGTGTGCAAGAGATAATAGCCGGCCAGGCGGGCGCGCCCCCGCCGCAGACGGCTCAAGTCAGGTGAAGGCAGGCGCTCGGGTGAGCCCAGCACCACCTGGGCCACCGCACCCCGCCGGCTGACCACCAGGCCGATCTGGCGGCCCAACTCGGCCGAGAGCCGGGCCAAATCGCGAGCCTGCTGGCTGCGGATCAACTCGCTGGGCGGCAGTTTGCGCCGATATAGGTTGTTCAGGCGTTTTAGCTGATTGGGCTTGAGGCCCTGGGTGCGGCCCAGGATTTTAGGCAAGCGGCACTACTCCGGGGCGGGTTCGTAGGTCACGTCCTCAAAGCGGGTGAGGTCGTCCAAAAAGGCCAGGCGCACGGTGTCGGTGGGGCCGTTTCTCTGCTTGCCCACGATTATCTCGGCCATGTGATCGTCGGCTTCTTCCGGGTCGTCGCGTTTCTTGTAGACCTTTTTGCGGTAGATGAAGGCAATGACGTCCGCGTCTTGCTCTATGGCGCCGGATTCACGAAGGTCGCTGAGCATGGGTCGTTTGTCGCCGCCGGGCCGCTCCTCCACCTTGCGGTTGAGCTGGCTCAAGGCCACCACCGGCAGGTTCAACTCCTTGGCCAGGGCCTTGAGCGAACGGGAGATGTTGGAGATCTCTTGCTCGCGGCTCTCATTGCCGCCCCGGCCGCGCATCAGTTGCAAATAATCCACCAGGACCAGTCCCAGGCCGTGTTCCAGCTTCAGACGGCGGGCTTTTGACCTGAGATCCAGCACCGACAGGGCCGGGGTGTCGTCGATGTAGACCGGCGCTCCGTGCAAGCGTTCGGCCGCCTGGGTCAGGGCAGGAAAGTCGTGGCTGTGGGACAAAAAGCCGCTCCTGATCTTGGAGCCCGAGACCCGGGCCTCGGAGGCCAACAGCCGCATGCCCAACTGCTCCTTGCTCATCTCCAGGCTGAAGATGCCCACCGTCACCCCGGCCTCCAGGGCGGCGTGGGAGGCGATGTTTAAGGCAAAGGCGGTCTTGCCCATGGAGGGGCGGCCGGCGATGATGATCAGGTCGCCGTTTTGCAGGCCGGTGGTGAGCTGGTCCAGTCTCTTGAAGCCGGTGGGCACCCCGGAAACCTGGCCCTTGGTCTTGAAGCGCGACTCGATGATTTTGAGCGCGTCGCGCACCACATCGCCCATGGGCGAGACTTCTTGGCTGAGGCGCTCTTGGGTGGCGGCGAAGATGGCCCGCTCGGCCTCTTCCAGAGCGGTCTCCGGGTCTGCCTGGTGGGTGTGGGCCTCGGAGATGGCCTTGTGGGCCGCGGCCACAAAACCCCTGAGCATGGCCTTGTCCTTGACCAGGGAAGCGTAGTGGTCCACGTGTTCCGGACCCAAGAGGATGTCGGCCAACTCGGCCAGGTAGGCGGCTCCGCCCACGGCCTCCAACTGGCCGTCGTCGGACAGGCGGGAGGTAACGGTGATTTCATCCACCGGCTGATTCTTGTCATAAAGCGCCAGCATGGCCAAAAAGATCTTGGCGTGGCGGCGGTCGTAAAAATCATCCGGTTTTAAGACCGCGGCGATACCGGCCAGGACGTCGGAGCCGTTGACCAAAACACCACCCAAGACACCGCGCTCGGCGGCGATGTCCTGGGGCGGGGCGCTGGGTGTCATACGGCCTGGCTCGGCCACGTTTGTCACTCCTTGGGTTCGTCCTTCGGCGCGGCCTCGGGCTCCTCGCTGGCCTCGGCCTCGACTTCGGCCTCGGTCTCCTCAGCGGCGGCCTCGGCCTCCGGGGCCTCTTCGGGCTCGGGCTTGGCCGGGACGATGGAATCGGGGTCTGCCACGACTTCCAATTCTATATCAACCAAGACCTGAGCGTGAAGCTTAACCTGCAGGGTGAACTCACCCAAGCGCTTGATGGGACCCTCTGGCATCAGGATGCGACGGCGGTCTATGTCATGCCCCTGCTCGGCCAGGGCGGCGGCGATCTGCATGTTGGTCACCGAGCCGTAGAGCTTGCCGCCCTCGCCGGCCCGGGCCATGACGCTCACCTTGGCGCCGGCCAGCTGGTCGGCCTCGCTCTTGACCTTTTCGGCCTCGCGCACCTGGGCGGCCAGGATGCGTTTTTTCTCGGCCTCCACCACCTTGATGTTCTTCTTGGTGGCTTCCAGGGCCAGGCCCTGGGGAATCAGGTAGTTGCGGCCGTAGCCGTTTTTTACCTGCACCACCTCGCCGGGGTCGCCCAGACCCAGGACCTCGCTGGTGAGGATTACTTTCATGACTTATTCCTCCGGCTCAGGCGGCGGGCTCCTTGTCCAGCCGCCTTAGATTAAACCACATATCAAACAGCCCCACTGCCGCCAGCAGCACGGCCAGAAAGAATTCCACGGCCACCAATACGTAGATGGCTAGCTTCAAAAGGGTGGGTGCGTTTTTTTTCTTCAGCCAGTAGGCCACCACGGCCATGCCTTGGAAGAAGTACACCACACCCAAAACCAGTATCAGGTTGGCCCCCAACCAGAACAGCCAGCCGCTGAAGATCACCATCAAAGCTGCGCTGGCGATCAGGGGCCAAACCAGTTTTTCCGGGGCCCGGTACAGGGTGAGGTCACCCAGGCTGGCCCCGGCCGCCACCCGCCGGCCCAGGCGGCGGACAATAAGGAAGTTCAGCCAGGCCACCAACAGCGAGGCCGAAGCCAAGATGCCCGGGGCCAGGCGGAACACCAGCCTGCCGAACTGTTCCAGGGCCAGGTTGAGCTGCCGCAGGGATTCCTCGTCCAGCCCCGCCTCCTGGTACAGCTCGCGCACCATGGCCAGCTCATAACCCCACTGGGTCTGCCACAGGGTCCAGGGGCCCTGGCCGGAGATCATGGCGCCGATCAAGAGCAACGCGCCCACCGCTACCATGCCCGCCCCGGCGGAGGCGCCCACCGGCCACTGACCGGGAAAGCCCAAGCAGATCATTTCGCCCATTACCGCGGCCATGGCCAGGAAGTAGAGCAAGTAGTAGCCGCCGCCCAGGGGGTCGCCCAATTGGGTGAGCAAAAAGGCGCCCAGCGTGGCCAGGATCAAGCCCAGCCGGCCCGCCCGGGGCCCCTTGAGCTGATAAAGAAGCCCCAGAGGCATGGGCGAGAAAAAGGTGACCACCGGCCCCAAAAAGGGGATCAGCAAAGGCGCGGCGAACAACAGCACCGCGCCGCCGGCCGCCAGGGCCGGAGCCAGCCAGCGGCCTGGGTTCCCTCGGCTCATGAGCGCGGCGGGCACGGCCCTGGGCTTTAGCTGCCGTCGGCCGAAAAGGGCAGCAGGGCGATGTGCCGCGCCCTCTTGATGGCCAGGGTCAGCTCCCGCTGATGCTTGGCGCAGCATCCGCTGATGCGCCGCGGGATGATCTTGCCCCGCTCGGTGGTGAAGTAGCGCAGGGTGCGCGGGTCCTTGTAGTCAATGGCCAGCGTGGAGTCGGCACAGAAGCGGCAGACTTTGCGGCGGCCGAAGCGCCTTCTCTTCAAGGTAATCATGCCGTCCTCCTAACCTTGTTCCTTGTCCGCCTCCGGGGCGGCCTCGGCGGCTTCCACCGCCTCGGGAGCGTCGTCAGAGGCCTCGTCGCCGGGCTCGGGGCCTTCTTCTTCGGCTTCCACCTTGGCTTCGGCAGCCTGTGCCTCGGCCTGGGCGGCGTCGGCCTCGGCCTGCTTTTTGGCTTCGGCCTCGGCGGCGCGGGCCGCGGCGGCCTCCTCGCGAGCCTTGGCGTCGGCGGCGGCCTTGGCCTCGGCCTCGGCCTTGGCCTCTTTCTGGGCCTCCAGGTCGAAATCATCAGCCAGCTTCACGGTCAAAAAGCGGATCACCTGTTCATCGATCTTGAACAGACGCTCCATCTCGGTGACCGCGGCGGAAGCGGCGCCGTACTCGAAACGCACGAAAAAGCCCTTGTTCTGTTTTTTGACCACATAGGCCAGGCGGCGGCGTCCCCAAAGGTCCTCTTTGACCATGAAGGCTCCGCCGTCGGCGAGGACTCCGGAGAACTTATCCACCACTACGGTGGTCTCCTCCTCGCTCAGGTCGGGGTGGACAATAAAGATGGTCTCATAGTGTCGCATAAGGCCTCCTTTTGGTCTTAAGCGTCCCCGGCCACGGCCTTGTTGGGCCGGAGAAAGGAGTAGATTGGAAACTAATTGGATACCACTGGGGTGCAGGCTTGTCAAGTGCCCGGGTTACGTGAGTTTTCCTCATTTTTTCGCCCCCGGGCGAACAGGCGGTCCAGCAGACGGCGGTCCGCCGGGCACAGCGCTAAATCCAAAGCCTGGCCCGGGAGGCGCCAAGCCAAGGCCCGGTGCTCCAGGGCGCGGGGCCGGCCGGACAAAACCCGGCAGGAAAAGGCATGCAGGCGCAAGGGCCTGCCGTCCGGGGTGTGGTCCTCAACTGATCCCAAAGGCATTTCCACGCTTATGGGCACGCCCAGCTCCTCGGCGATCTCCCGTTGCAGACAGGCGGCCAAATCCTCGCCAGGCTCTGCCTTGCCGCCGGGAAGTTCCCACAGCCCGGAATCAGCCCGCTGGGCCAGCAGCAAGCGGCCGTTTTCCTCGATCAAGGCGCAGGTCACTACCAGGTGCCCTTCCGGGGCGCTCTCAGGCATCACTTCTTGCTTTTGCCAGGGGCCGGCGCGGGTTCCGGGGTTGGCTCCGGGGCGGGCGGCGGTTCGTTGGCCTTGTCCTTGATCTGCTGGGTTCTCAGCGCCATGTAGCGTTCCTCGGCGCCGGGATAGTCCGGGTTTTGGTCCAGGATCTTTTCATAATAACCCAGGGCCTGACCAGGGCGGCCGCCGGCCTCCAGCAGGCCGGCCAATTGGAACACGATCTCCAGGTCCTCGGGTTTTACCCTGACCGCGCCCTTGAGCGCCTTGATGGCCGCTTCCTGGTCATCATCCATCAGGGCCAGGGCGGCGCGCATCTGATAGATCTTCACCTGCTTGGGCTTTTGGGCCAGGACCTGGTCGAGCAACTTGGCGGTGTCCTGGGGGCGCTCGGAGGAAAGCCCGTCAAACACCATCTCCACCAGCTGCAAGTCGTTTGGCTTGGCGGCCAGCATTTTTACGGCCAGACCCACGGCCTGTTTCCACATTTTCAAGCGGACCAGCACCTGGAACAAGAGCTGGCGCACTTCCTGGTCCTGGGGCCTGGCCTTGGCCGCGGCCAACAGGTATTTCAGGCTCTGTTTGTCCTTGCCCTCCTCGAACAAAAGCACGCCCAGGTTGTAGTTCAGGTCCGCGTCCTCGGGTTGCAGCTTGATCAGACGGGTATACACCCGGGCCAGGGCGTTGCGGTCATCCAGCTCGGTATAAATCTTGGCCAGGCTTAACAGGTGGGAGGTCTCCTTGGGGGCCAGGGCCGAGGCCTTTTCCAGCTCCTGGGCCGCGCGGCGCTGGTTGCCCGCGGCCAAAAAGCCCTCAGCCAACTCCAGATGCAGGCGCAGGTCCCCCGGCGAGACCGCCGAGGCCTGGGACAGGGCCTGCAGGACTCCGGCCTGGTCGCCGGTTTTTTTGCGGGCCGCGGCCAGCTTCTGCCACAGCTTGGCGTCACGGGCCGAGAGCGCCACGGCCTGCTCCAGGGTGGCCAGGGCCGCTGAGCCTTGCCCCGCCTTTTCCTGGGCCGTTGACAGGCGCAAGAGCACCTTGGCTTTGTCCTGGCCATAGTTGAGATTGCTGAGCTTGGTCAGCACCGAGGCGGCTTCTTCCCAGCGCTGCTCCTGCTCATACAGCCCGGCCAGCCGCTCCCACATGGCGGCGTCTTCGGGATTCAAGGCGGCCAGCTTGCTCAAGGCGGCGGCGGCCTTTTGGTTCTGGCCCAGGCGCTCATAAAGCTCGGCCAGGCGCACCAGCCAGCGGGGATCCTCGCGGCCCTGGGCCAACTGCTCCAACAACTCGGCCGCCTCGCCGTAGCGGCGCGCCTCGATGAGAAGATCGGCCAGGCGCTCGGCCAAAAGCTGGTCATCGGGGGTCAGCTGCAAGGCCTTTTGGGTGTAGCTGATCTTTTCATCCAGGTTTTTGGAGGCGCGGGCCCGGCGCAGCCAGTCTATGGGCAACATGCGCACCAACAGGCGCACGCTGCCCACCACCTGACCGCCCTTGATCACCTCCAGGACCAGTTGGTCGGTGTTGTAGACGTGGCGGCCCAACAGTTCGGCCAGGGTGTGATATTGACCCAAGTCCACCTGGGGCAGGCTCTTGAGGCGGTAGCCCAGCCCCAGATCCAGCCAGGA
>JANQFN010000023.1 GCA_028277825.1 Desulfarculaceae bacterium | reverse complement strand
CCGTGTTCCCCGGGCGCTGTTTCCAACCCAAAATTAAAAGGAGGGGGCCGCCGGGACGGGGGGTGCGGTCCCGGCGGCCGTGGGCATGGAGACCCGGCCGGTGCTTGTCGGGCGCAGGACTGCGCCTTCCCGGCCGGAGGTTGGGGGCTAGGTCACAGCGGGCATTTTTTTAAAGCCCGAAGCATAATACGTTCTCCCCTTTAGTCGGCCTGGCGCCGCAAGAACGCCGGCCAGTCCAAATCGTCGCTTTGGCGCATGCCCTGACCACCCACGGGCCGGGGGGAGGGCTGGCCCGTGGCGGCGGCGCCGCGCTGGTATTTCCTGATGTTCAAGTGGGTCACCTCGCTGATGTCCGGCTCGCCGCCGCCGGCGGCCACCCGCTTGATCTCGCATTGCTGTACCGCCTCGCCGATGCCGGTGGCGATCACGGTGAGGCGGATGCGGTCATCCATGGCCTCGTCGATCACGGTGCCCCAGATGATATTGGCCTCCTCGTGGGCCGCCTCCTGGATGAAGGTGCTGGCC
The DNA here is from genome assembly GCA_028277825.1 of Desulfarculaceae bacterium. Taxonomy (GTDB): domain Bacteria; phylum Desulfobacterota; class Desulfarculia; order Desulfarculales; family Desulfarculaceae; genus Desulfoferula. Next base: position 4,258 of record JANQFN010000023.1, on the reverse strand, counting down.
TCGCTCACCTCCTCGATGGTGATGTCATCGGCGGCGGTGATGTTGACCAAAACCCCGCGGGCGCCGTCGATGGAGATGTCCTCCAGCAGCGGGTTGTTGATGGCCCGGTTGGCCGCCTGCAAGGCGCGGTCGTCGCCGCTGGCCTCGCCGGTGCCCATCAGGGCCACGCCCATCTCGCTCATTACGGTGCGCACGTCGGCAAAATCTAGGTTGATCAGGCCGGGGGTCATGATCAGATCGCTGATGCCCTTGACCGCGTATAGGAGTACCTCGTCGGCCTTTTTGAGCATGTCGGCGAAGCGGGCGTTTTTGGGCGCCAGACTGCGCAGGCGGATGTTGGGGATCACAATCAAGGTGTCCACCACCTTCTTGAGCTCCTCCACGCCTTCCTCGGCCTGGCGCAGGCGGCGCTTGCCCTCGAAATCAAAGGGCTTGGTGACCACCGCCACGGTGAGGGCCCCGATCTCCTTGGCCACCTCGGCCACCACCGGCGCCCCGCCGGTGCCGGTGCCGCCGCCCAGGCCGGCAGTGACAAAAACCATGTCGCTGCCGGCCAAAAGTTCCTTGATCTTGTCCCGGTCTTCCAGGGCGGCCTGGCGGCCCACCTCGGGGTCGGCCCCGGCGCCCAGGCCTCGGGTCAGATTGCGCCCCAGTTGCAGGTGCACCCGGGACTTGCTGCGTTCCAGGGCCTGCAGGTCGGTGTTGGCGGCGATGAATTCCACGCCGTTGAGACCGTCCTCGATCATGTTGTTCAGGGCGTTATTGCCCCCGCCGCCGATGCCCACCACCCGGAGTTTGGCGCTGGCGTTGATGTTGTCGACCATTTGAATCTCCATGCTCATTGCAACCTCCCCCAATGAGGTTCTCAGATGACGTCCTTAAACCATCTACGCATCCGCTTGGTGATCCGGTTAAAGATGTTCACGTCGCGAATACGGAATTTTTCCTCGTCGCGGTTGCGCATGCCGTAAAGCAATAGCCCCACCGCGGTTGCGTACATTGGATTGTTCACCACCTCGCTCAGGCCGCCCACACCCTGGGGGCCGCCCAAGCGGGCCGGCATGTTGAATATCTGCTCACCCATCTCCACCAGGCCCTCCAACACCGAGGAGCCGCCAGTCAACACCAGGCCCCCGGCCAGACCCAGGCTGGGCTGGTTCTGGGCTATCTCCATCTGAGCCATGCTCAGAATCTCCTCCACCCGGGCCTCCAGGATTTCGGCCAACAGCAGGCGACCCACGGTCTGGGGCGGGCGTCCGCCCACTCCCTCCACACTGACCAGTTCATCTTTCCCGGCCATGGAGGTGAGGCAACAACCGTAGGCCTGCTTGAGCTTTTCGGCCGCGGGCATGGGGGTTCTCAGCCCCATGGCCAGGTCGGTGGTCAGGTTGTTGCCGCCCAGGGCCACCCCGCCGGTGTGCTTGATGCCGTGTCCGGAAAACACCGCCAGGTCGGTGGTGCCGCCGCCGAAGTCCACCAGGATCACGCCCAGATCGCGCTCTTCGGGAGTGAGCACCGCCTCGGCGCTGGCCAAGGACTGCAGCACGATATCGTTGACGTCCAGGCCGGCGGAGTTGCAGCACTTGATCAGGTTGTGCACGCTGGCCACCGCGCCGGTGACCAGGTGCACGTCGGCCTCCAGGCGCAGGCCGCTCATGCCCACCGGGTCGGTGATGTCGCCCCGGCCGTCGAGGATGTACTGTTGGGGCAGGATGTGGATCACCTCGCGGTCGGTGGGTATGGCCACCGCCCGGGCGTTGTCCACCACCCGGTCCTTGTCGCGGGCGGTCACCTCCGCGCCCTTGATGGCGATCACCCCATGGGAGTTGAAACCCTTGACGTGGCCCCCGGCGATGCCGGTGTTGACCGATGTTATCTCCACCCCGGACATCAACTCGGCCTCTTCCACCGCCTTTTTGATGCTGGTCACCGTGGTCTCGATGTTGACCACCACGCCTTTTCTGAGGCCCTCTGAGGCATGGCTGCCCATGCCCAGGATATCGACGCCGTCGCCGTTGATCTCGCCCACCACCGCGCAGATCTTGGTGGTGCCGATGTCCAGCCCGACGATTATTTCGCTGCTCTTCTTCATGCCTTTTTGCGTCCCAAACGCACCACGGTACGCCTCTCGGATTCAAGGTCGATCAGTTTGGCGCGGCCCAGTTCGCCGCGCCGCTCAAGATCGGCGCGCACCGCGGCCAGGCGCTTGAGCCCCGCGGCGTAATTGCCAAAGCCCAGGCGAACCGTGGGCGGCAAGTCGCTGTACACCAGGCTCAGGCCCCACACCGGGTCCAGGTGGATTTCGCCGAGCCGGCCCCCCGGCGCCAGGTCCCGGGCGGGCAGCGCCGCCAGAAGTTCCGCCACCGCCGCCATGAGCAGGCGGGCTTCATCGTCCGGCTCCCACAGGTCCTTCTCGCTCAGGCCGGTGAGCACCGGCAGGTCCAGCACCGGCCGCTTGCCCGCCGGCGCCAGGGGCAAAAGCTTTTGGTCCAGGTAATGCAAGCCGCCATCCACCAAAGCCAACAGCCGGGCCCGTCGTTCGTGCACCGTTATGGTGAGGCTGTGGGGCAGCCGCCGCCTGACCTCCACCTGGTCCAGCCAAGGCAGGTCCAACAGCCGGCGGGTGATCTTGCCCACCGGCAGGGCCAAAAGATTGCTGTGGGCGCCCACGCCGGCGGTCATGAGCACCTCCAGGCGGCCCAGGTGGTTGGTGCCCAACACTTCAACCCGTTTGACCGCGAAAGCCGGGCTGGATGAGGCCCACCACCAGCCGCCCAGGAGCAGGGCGCTGACCAGGGCCACCAGGACCAGGCCCGCGGCCAGGCGTCCGGCCAACCGCAGGGCGGCGCCCCGCCAAGGCCGCGGGTTCTTGGCCGCGGTCCTTCTCCTGCTCACGCGCTGCTGGCCCAAGCTGGGATTCAAGGTGCGCTTTCTGCTCCCCTTCCCCGCCGGCTTGGCCTTGTTTTTGGCGCGCTTTTTAAGCAAGACCCACCACCTCCACCTCCGGCTCCAGCTTCACGCTGAAGTTGTCCATCACCTTAAGGGCCACCGCGTTCATCAGGGCCAACACGTCATCAGCGGTGGCCCGGCCCCGGTTCTCGATGAAATTGGCGTGGGTGGGGCTGACCACCGCGTCGCCCACGGCAAATCCTTTCAGCCCCGCTTCCTCTATCAGGCGCCCGGCATGATCACCCGGCGGGTTCTTGAAAACGCTGCCCGCAGTAAAGGCTTCCAAGGGCTGGCTGGCCTTGCGCAGGGCCAACAGGGCCGCGCGCCGCTCCTCCACCTCCCTAGGCGCTGCCGGGCGCAAGGCCAGGCTCACGCCCAACACCAAGCTGCCCGGGGGAAGCTGCCGATAACGATAGCCGGCCGGCAACTCGCTGCCCGCCATCCGGCTTACGCCGCCCGCCGCATCCAGCAGAGTTATATGACAGGCCAGCTCGGACATGTCGCCGCCGTGGGCCCCGGCGTTGGTGGCCAGCGCCCCGCCCAGGCTGGCCGGGATGCCCGCGGCCCACTCCAGGCCCGACAGCCCCTCGGAGGCGGCCAGGCGCACCGCCGAGGACAACGAGGCCCCGCCGCCGGCTTCCAGTCCACCGTCGGTAATCTCGATCCGGCTTAATTCGCCCCGCAGGCGAATCATCACTCCGGGGTAGCCCGCCTCGCTCACCAAGAGATTGGAGCCCCGGCCCAGGGCCTTGTAGGGCATCCGGTGCTCGCGGCAGGCCGCCACCAGCCAGGCGGCCTCTGCGGCGTCCTCCAGCTTGGCCAGGCACCAGGCCGGCCCGCCCACCCGCCAGGTGGTGTGCCGGCTCATGACCTCGCCGAACAAGGCCCGGGGGCCCAGGCGACTGCTGAGCAGTTTTTTAAGCCCCGCGCTCACCCTGTGCTGCCCTCCAAAAGACTCTCGCCCACCTGCCACACGTCGCCGGCGCCCATGGTCAACACCACGTCACCGGGCCCCAGTATCTCGCTCAAACGCCGCACCGCGGCCTTTTTGCCGCCCAGGTACTCCACCGAGCGGTGGCCGTGGGCCCGGATAGCCTCGGCCATGGCCGCAGCACTCACCTCCGGGTCCTCAGGCTCACCGGCGGCGTAAATGTCCAGGACCAAGAGTTCGTCGGCCCCGTAGAAGGAGGTGGTGAACTCCTCGAACAGGTCCCGGCTGCGGCTGTAGCGGTGGGGTTGGAACACCACCAACAGGCGTTTGTCCGGCCAGCAGTCCCGCGCCGCCTCCAGAGTGGCCTTGATCTCGCTG
>JANQFN010000021.1 GCA_028277825.1 Desulfarculaceae bacterium | reverse complement strand
TTCAAGGGACGCCCCCTGGCCGACTGGGCTCTCAAGGCGGCGCTGGCCTCCGGCCTGGAGCGGGTGGTCTTCGTCACCCGGCCCGCCCTGGCTCAGGCCCTGGAGGCCTCGGACCCCCGCCTCCGGGTGGTGCTCAATCCGGCCCCGGAGCTTGGCCAATCGCTGTCGGTCAAGCTGGGGCTCAGTTGCCTGGAGCAGGGTTTCAGCCACGCCCTGTTTCTTTTGGCCGACCAGCCCCTGATCAGCGCCGGGCTGATCAACAAGTTCGTGGTGCTGGCCAAAGAAGGGGTGGAACTGGCCGCCTTGGCCGAGGGCGGGCGCCTCAGCCCCCCCGCCTTGTTTAGCAGCGTCTACTTCAGCGAACTCAGCGAGATGGAGGGCGACCAGGGCGGACGCAGCCTGCTGGGCAAATACGCGGACCAGGTGCGGCCGGTGGCCCCTTTGCGTCCGGGCCAGGGGGCGGACGTGGATCTGCCCGGCGACCTGAAAGTTATGGAGGATATCGAGGATCAGACCGCCGGGCTTCGGGCCTGCCTGGGTCTGGGGCCGGCCGAACTGGTCAGCCTGGTGGGGGCCGGGGGCAAGACCGGCCTGATGGCCGCCCTGGCCGCCGGGCTGGGCCGGACCGGGGCCAAGGTGCTGTGCACCACCAGCACCCGCATTTTCCTGCCCGAAGGTCCCGTGCTCCTGGCCGCCGAAGAAGAGCGCTTGCTGAAAGAAGTCGGGCTGGCCCTGACTCCGGGCCAGCCCCTGACCATCGGGGCCGGGCTGGAGCCGGCCGGCCGGCGCCAAAAGGTGGTTGGCCTGCTCCCGGACACCCTGGACCGGCTGTGGTTGAGCGGCGTGGCGGATTATCTCTTGGTGGAGGCCGACGGCGCCAAGGGGCTGCCCCTGAAGGCGCCCCGGGAACACGAGCCGGTGATTGCTCAAGAAACCACCGTGGTGGTTGGCGTCCTGGGCCTGGGCGTTCTGGGCCGGCTGGCGCGGGAAGACACGGTGTTCGCTTTAAAGGAGTTTTGCCAAATAACCGGGGCCGAGCCCGGACGGACCGTCTCTCCGCGGCACCTGGCCGCCCTGATCCGGCATCCGGAGGGGCTTTTTAAAAACGCGCCTGCCGGGGCCCGCCGAATCGCGTTTTTAAACCAATGCGACTTGCCCGGGGCCGAAGCCGGCGCCCGGGAAGTAAAGGCCCTGCTGGCGGAAACCTCTCCCCAACTGCGCTTGGTGTTGGCTTCTTTGCAGGATGAATCCTGCCAGGTCTTGCAGCCGGGCTAATCACCTCAGTCGGTCAGCCCCCCGAAGGCAGAAGAGGTCGGTAAAGGGGGGTTGGCTGGTGCCTGCGGCACCTTTGTGATTGATCTGCCATATGTGGGGGTGGCGGCACGCTTGAACCCCCATACGGGGGTTCATTCCCCGCGGCTTGCCGCGCTATAGAGCTGAAATCTTCCTCTTATACCCCGCTGCTTGCGGCGGGGTCGTTCACTTAAGGGACAAAGCAGTGGATGGGGTGACATGCGCCAAGCTCTGGCCCCTAACCCATAACGCGCCCCACCTGACGACCTGCCAGCTAGACTCCCTGCAATGGTTAACTAGGGGTGACATTGGCATAATGGCCTTGCCAGGACCATGCCCAAAAGAACCTTTCCCTTTTTTACAAACTCTTTCTTGGAATTAGCAGAACAGATGATAGTTAGGCCGCCAGGCCGGGCCGCACCGATGGAGACGATGGCAGGGATAAGTTGCGCCCCGGATCCAACAGGGCCACATCCCCCTGCAAGAGCATCAGGCAGCCCTTGATCAGGCCATGGGCATGCAAGCCGCGGGCGCAGTCCATGCCCGCGGCCAGGGCCGCCTGGCGCTGGCCGGCTGTCAGTTTGCCCACCCGCACCGTAATTTTTTGTCCGTCCAGCCCACAGGCCGGGTCCAGTTCCCGGGCCGGTTGGCGGCTCACCACTGAGGAGGCTGTGCTAACCGCATTGCCCAAGAAAGTGGCCGCGGCGTCAGCCAGGGCGGCACCCTCGGCCCAAACCGTCACCAGGTCGGCCAGGCCGGCGGACAGGCTGCGTCCTTGCCAGCCCGAGGAGGCCACTCCACCCACACCCTGGGCGGCGGTGAGATGCAGGCGGCCCAGTAAGGGCGAGACCGTTTGGTCTTCGGTGACCGGGGGCCGCAGGCCCAGGCGCAGGTTCTGGCCGGGCGCCAGGCGCAGGGCGATGTCGCCGCCGTTGTTGGCCACCACCTGGTCAGCGCCTAGGGAGATGGTGAAATCCGCCACCTGTGCGGCTACCGCCCCGGCCACCGCCGCCAGGGGGGTCAGCTCCGCG
>JANQFN010000466.1 GCA_028277825.1 Desulfarculaceae bacterium | reverse complement strand
GCAATTCTCTACACTGTTTCATTCACAACTCATTTCTTAATCTTTATAACGGGGATTGGCCGGTAAAAGGGCAGCGCCTCATGATGCTGGCGGCTTGCCCGGCGTTTAACCCACAGGGCCTTTTCCGGCCGGGCCTGATCATGGGACCGGTGCCTTCTGAAAATACTACAAGTGCATTGCTGCCCTGAGGATGCGGCAGGAACAAGAGGGGGGTGAGTCAAGCCCCGGCTATGAGCCTTTTGTGAATGCACACCGCTGGCCGGTTCGGTGACCTTGGCGGCAACTTCCTCCGCCTTTTCCTTGCAAATTCTTTTCTTATGCTTTCAGACGTTGTCAGCCGCGATACTCACCTGGGCGCCGGCCAGGCCCGCGACCAGTCCCGGGCCCGCTTGCGCGCCTGGGCCAGGAGTTCCTCGGCCTCCTCCTCGCGCCCGGCCAACAGCTCCTGGGTGACTGACACTTTCAGGGCCAGGGCCTGCTGGCGGCCCAGGGCCAGGCCGGCCACAGCATAGGACAAATCACCGTCCCAGGGCTGCAGATACTCCAGACCGGGCAGGTCGTGGCCCGCCTCATAAAGGCGCTCTTCCATTAGCTCCAGGTCCCGGTCCCTGGGCTCGGGGCCGGAGGCGACCCGCACCTGGTCGCAGTACTCCGGGCCGGGCGCGGACACCTCAGCCGGCAGTTCCACGCCCAACTCGGCCCAGGCCGCAACCACCCGGCGCTGGCCTTCTTGGGCTTGCTCTTGGCGTGCGGCATAGGCTTCTGGCGACCAGAGGCCGTAGGTGCGGCAGCCCAAAAAGCGGCGGGGATATATCTGGCAGGAATCCGGGCCCGCCCAAGGGCAGGGCAGGCGGCGGACCGCGTTCAACAGGAAATACTCCAGCAGGCGCCGGGCCGCGCCGCCCCGTTCCTTGCTGGACTCGCCGCGTTGGCCGCAAAACCACCAGGCCATCTCCAGCGGCGCCATGGGCGGCAGAAGACCGCAGCAGGCCTGGCGGCGGGTGCAGGTGGTTTGGGGGAGTTCTTGGTAGAGTTGTTCCAGACGGGTGAAATAGCCCTGGGAGCGGGCGGTTTCCAGGGCGTCAAGCAGGGAATGGGTGAGGCCGCTATTCACCTGACGCACCCAAAAGCGCGTTGTTCAGCGAATTGAGCCGGGTGGGATGAGATGGGCTCAGTCAGCCTGACCGGCAGTCTCCTGATAGGAGGCTAAAAGGCTATCCAGGTCGGCCTGCCTTACCATGACTTGGCCGCACTGATCGCAGATGACGGTGTGGTCGTCCAGACCGCCGATGCGGAACTCGCGGGTTTCACAGCTGCTGCAGATGTACTCGTATGCGGGCATTTTCGGTCTCCATGCTACCTTATTGGAGCCACTAGTGTTGTGTCTGGGCTTAGTTAAAAGCAACATGCGTGCCAGCAATTCAAAAAGTCGGCTAGACAGGTGTTTCTTTCGTTCAATGTATACAAATTCTTGCATTTTTTCAAAAGAGGCTTTTTTGAGGTTATGCATGGGTGAATATTCACAATTTAACAACAGTTGTCTAGCATGGAGCATAATCCCCCATCGTGGGGCATTTTGCCCCACAAGAAAACCCATAGAAATGTTAGAGGTTTACGGGCTTTAAACCTTAGTCCGGAAGTTAGGATCTAGTTGTCATCCCAAATGGGCAACCCCACATCAGCGTCCCTTATATCTGACAGCACCCCGTGCCGGGTCAGGTCGTGGCCCACCGGTGTGATGGTTACGTAGCCTTCCAGAAGGGCGGGGTAGTCGGTCTGGCCGTCGCCCTGGGTGCCCATGGTCTCACCGGCCTGCCAATAGTAGAGATGCCCGCGTGGGTCCTGGCGCTTCAGAAATTTCTCTTGCAGCCGGGCGGTGGATTGGCGGCAAAAGCGCACGCCCTTGATTTGTGACGCGGGCAGGGCCGGCACGTTGACATTCAGCGACACGCCCAGGGGCACCTGGAGGTCGCTATATTGCTTGACCAGGTGAGCGGCAAAGGCGGCGGCATGGGAGAAGTCGGGCTGAGTCAGGGTACCCAGGGAGATGGAGATGGCCGGCAGACCCAGGATGGCGCCCTCGGTGGCCGCGCTCACCGTACCCGAATACAGCAGGTTCACCCCCACGTTGGCGCCCAGGTTGATGCCCGAGATAACCATCTCCGGGGGCTCATCCAACAGCTCGCGCAGGGCCAGCTTGACGCAGTCGGCCGGGGTGCCGCTGACGGCCCAGCCGGTCATGCCGGTCTCCGGAGTCAGCGGGTGCACCCGGATGGGGTCCACCAAGGTGATGGCGTGGCCCACCGCGGACTGCTCGGTCTCCGGGGCCACCACCCAGACCTCATGGTCTTGGTTCAAGGCCCGGTGCAGGGCTTTGATACCCGGAGCATAGGCCCCGTCGTCGTTGGTGATCAACAGGCGCATGACGGAGTGAAGTTTACTCCCGGCCGGCCAGGGGTGTCAACGCCCCAGCCGTTGACAAGCCCGCGGCCGGAGCATAACTTTTAGGTTCCTGCGCCCAACAGGTTTTAAAGCCAAGGAGCCGTCTTGCCGCGCAAACTGACCATATCTCTGCTGGCCCTTTTCAGTTTTTTACTTTTGATGGTGCCGGTCCAGGCCCAGACCAGCCGGCACAGCCCGGTGGTGCAGGTGGTGCGCGCCGCCGGTCCGGCGGTGGTCAACATCTCCAGCACCGGCCGGGTGCGGGTGAACCCTTTCCGTAGCGGCGATGAAATGCTGGACCGTTTTTTCCGCGAATTCTTCCAGCCCATGGAGCGGGAGCAGACCAATCTGGGCTCCGGGGTGATCATCGACGGCAAGCGCGGCCTGATCGTGACCAACAGCCACGTGGTCTCCGGCGGCAGCGAGATAAAGGTGCAGCTTTCCGACCGCCGGGTCTTTTCGGCCAAGGTGGTGGGCGCCGATCCCTCCAGCGACCTGGCGGTGCTTCAGATAACCCCCAAGGGGCCGCTGCCCCAGGTGAAACTGGGTGATTCGGGCAAGCTGATGATCGGCGAGAGCCTCATCGCCATCGGCAACCCCTTTGGCCTGACCCACACCGTGACCACCGGCGTGGTCTCAGCCCTCAACCGCCGGGTGCCCACCGGCCCGGGCGAGTGGCTGGGCGGGCTGATCCAGACCGACGCCTCCATCAACCCGGGCAACTCCGGCGGGCCCCTGTTGAACGTGGAGGGAGAGGTAGTGGGCATAAACACCGCCATCTTCCAGCGGGCCCAGGGCATAGGCTTCGCCATCCCGGTCAACCGTCTGAAAAGGGTGGTGGAGGACCTGTTGAACCACGGTCGGGTGATCCCCACCTGGCTGGGGCTGGAGTTGCAGGACCTCAACCCGCGCCTGGCCGATCACTTCGGCCTCAGCGGCGCCTCGGGCGTATTGGTGCTCAGCGCCCATCCCCAGGGTCCGGCGGCCAAGGCGGGCATGAAGCGCGGCCTGGTGATCCTGAGTCTGGGCGGCTTGCCCCTGGAGGACGTGGGCGACTACCAGTCCCGCCTGGATGCCATCGCCCCGGGCGACAGCGTGCTGCTCTTGGTGCTCAACCAGGGCCGCCGCCGGCAGGTTAGCCTCAGGGCTCAGTCCTTTCCCGAGGAATTGGGACCCAAGCTGGCCTGGCAGCGCCTGGGCCTGACCCCGGCGGAAATGGACGCCGAAACCGCCCGCCAGCACAGGGTGCGGCCAGGCAGCGCCATTAAAATAGGCAAGTTGAGACCCGGCTCCAAGGCGGCGCGCATGGGCCTGCAGCCCGGCGACCTGATCCGCCGGGTGGGCAAGGAGCCGGTCAGCGATGTGGCCGGTTTCTACACCCAACTAGCCCGCTGGCGGCATCTGCCCCAGGTGAGCCTTTTGATGCAGCGGGGCAACTCCAGCAAGGTGTTTCGCTTCCAGCGCTGAGGGGAGGGGAGACAAATTGACACTCAGACACTGGACCAGTGTTAAACCGCCCTGGGACACCAAGAAAAAATAAGAGTTGGGTAAGAGAAAAATCCGGGGATGAAGCCAAAGCTCTCAAATGCGATTAACAAAATCAAAATAAACAACCCCGCCGCAAGCAGCGGGGTATCAAGAGGAAAACTCAGCTTTATAGCGCGGCAAGCCGCGGGGAATGAACCCCCGTATGGGGGCTCAACTGAAAGCAAATGTCAACAATATGAGCTATGGTGGGGGCAGAATAGTTTCTACTAGTTTTACTTTTCGTACAGGTGATCACCTCTGCATGAATACCCAATAAGGTTCACCAATACCTTCGGCTCTAGCCAGGATTGAGGTCATGCAAGAGTGGTTTATTCCGGCCGGCCGCCGGATAACGCCACTCGAAATTATACGATTGACCAGCGCCTACTCCAATCCGGCCCTTCGAAGGGCTCCGATTAATAAAGAGTTATCTTTTGGGTTTTTAAATGGCATCCTTTCGGCTGTGTCGTCCAGGGAAAAATCGGGGTAATATTCTAGGAGTTCCTCAGTAAAGACCTTTGCCTCCTCTATATTGCCGGCTAGGCTATGGGCAATGATCAGGTTGAAGACAATGGGTCCGCCCCC
>JANQFN010000599.1 GCA_028277825.1 Desulfarculaceae bacterium | reverse complement strand
ATGTAAAAGCCGGTGATGCTGAACATGCTGTTGTAAGGCAGCGTCTGGTCATAGCCCAGCTCGAAATTCAGGGAGTGCTCCGCCCCCAACTCGGCATTGCCGTTGACCGGATCATAGAGCTGGCGGATGGAGGGGAAGCGCGTCTGCCGGGCGATGGAACCTTTGATCCGGCCGCCCTGGCCCAGGTCGTAGCTGGCTCCGGCCAGGAAGTTGTAGGTGTCCTCGTTACTGCCTTCCTGCTTGTTGAGCCAGTTGCCGCCCAGGCCGAACACCAGGTTCAGCTTGCTCCACAATAAAAGCTCGTACTCCAGGGCCGCCCAGAACACGTCCAAATGGTTGTTCTGGTCTATGTCGCGCCAGGCGTATTTCTTTTTCTTGCTGGTGGGCGCGTCGCGGATGCGGCCGCTGTTGTCAAACTCGCTGCGTTCCAAAGCCAGGGCCAGGGTCATGATGCCGTGGCTCTTCAAATCATAGACCGCCTGGGCGTTGATGCCCGAAAGGGTGGTCTGCTGATCCAGGTCATAGGTCTTGACCGAGGAGTCGGACATGCTGTTGTAGTTGGAGTTGTCGTAGCGCTTGGGATTTTCCTTGAGAGAGTTGAGGTATATCCAGGAACGCAAGGAAAAGGGTCCGCCCGGCTCATATCCCAGGGAGAATTGGCCCGAATAGCCCTTTTGATCATCAACCCGCTCATATTTGGGAGTAGAGGCGAAGGCGTCCTTCTTATTGTCTATGGTGCCGGGGGGAACTCCGTAACTGCCGTTCACCCCGCTCAAGGACAAGCCCAACAACCAATCGCCGCCGGGCCTGTACTGTGCGTTGCCGTAGAGGTTGTTGCGCCTCTTTTGGCTGTTTTCCCGGCGCCCATCGCCTTGCTCGCCGGTGGCTTCGAAATCATCGGACAGCGGCCAGCCGGCCCGTTCATAGTGTCCCCCGCTGAGGAAATAGTCGAACTGGTCCATCCCGCCGCCCAGGGTGAAGCGGCCCAGATAGCTCTCCTCGCTGCCCGCCTCGGCGTTGAGTTTGCCCTGCACGCCGGGCTTGCCGGCCTTGGTGATGATGTTGATCACGCCGCCCATGCCGCCGGGGCCGTAGAGCACCGAGTGGCTTCCATAGGAGACCTTGATGCGGGCGATGTTTTCCACCGGGATCATGGTGGGGTCGAACTGCTGGTCATAGGCCGAGTTAAAGGGCACGCCGTTTAACAAAAGCAACACGTGTCGCGAGCGGAAGCCCCTTAAGTTGACCCGCGGCACCCCGTCAGCACCGGTGCGGATAAACAGCCCCGGCACCAGTCTCAGGGCCTCGTCCAGGCTGCGGGCCCCTTGATTCTCAATTTCCTCGGCAGTGACTTCGCGCACCGTGCCCACCGACTCCACTCCGGCCGGCCCGGCCTGCACCACCACTTCACCCAGTTTGTACTGGCCTTGCTCCTTGGTTTTCCTGGCTCTGGACTCCGCGGCAGCCGGAGCTGTCACCACCCAGCAGGTAATCAACAACAGAGCCAGAATCCCAACCGTCATCCTCTTCACAACTTGCACCTGAGACCCCCTGCGGTTAGATGTCAGACGTGACATATGTTCGCAATGGCATAGGACACCCAAGCTGGCTTGTCAACAAAATTAATGGCAACCAGGGTTAGGCGGCATTTAATGCTTGGCCCGAACGCTGGGGCCCAGGTAGGCTGGTTTTAGGTAGCATTCCTGACAGCGGCCACGGGAATCCCTTGGCCCGTCCGGGCGGGATCCCTTTGACCCAAAGGTTTTGCAATGAAACAGGGGCTTGCCAAAAAGCTGATCATCGTAGCCTTGATCGTGGCCGTTGGTCTGGCCTTTTGGATTTTCGATCTGGGCCAGTACTTCAGCCTGGACTTCATCAAAAAATCCCAGGCCAGCTTTCAGCAGTACTACCAGGCCAACCCGGTGTTGATGCTGGGCGGCTATTTTGTGGTCTACGTGCTGGTCACCGCCTTTTCGCTGCCGGGCGCGGCGGTGATGACCCTGTTGGGCGGCGCCCTGTTCGGTTTCTGGTGGACCCTGGCGGTGGTGTCCTTCGCCAGCACCATCGGCGCCACCATTGCCTGCTTTTTCGCCCGCTTCGTTTTGGGCAACTGGGTGCAAGGCAAGTTCGGCGACAAACTGGAGCCCATCAACCGTGGCGTGGAAAACGAGGGCGCCTTCTACCTTTTCAGCCTGCGCCTGGTGCCTCTGTTTCCCTTCTTCGTGATCAACCTGGTCATGGGCCTGACCAAGATGCCGCTCATGACCTTTTATTGGGTCAGCCAGATCGGCATGCTGCCCGGCACCGCGGTGTACACCAACGCCGGCAGCCAGTTGGGCCAGATCGAGTCGCTCAGCGGCATTCTCTCACCGGGGCTGATCGTGTCCTTCGTGATCCTGGGCATCTTCCCTATCGCGGTGAAGAAGATCATGGGCTGGTACCGCAAAAGGAGCGGGCGAAGTCAGGTCAGTTAACAAGGAGGCATTGCCTTGGCCAGCTATGATTATGACGTGGGGGTCTTGGGCGGCGGCGCTGCCGGTTTGACCATGACCTCGGGTTCGGCCCAATTGGGCGCCAAGACCATCCTCATCGAAAAAGAGCCTCTGCTGGGCGGCGACTGCCTGCACTACGGCTGTGTGCCCTCCAAGACCCTGATCAAGTCGGCCCGGGTCTATCATCAAATTAAAAACGCCGTGCACTACGGCTTGCCGCAGGTGGAAACCCAGCCGGTGGACTACAGCGAGATCGCCCAGCGCATCGCCGGGGTGATCGCCGTCATCCAGGAGCACGACTCAGAGGAGCGCTTCTGCGGGCTGGGGGCGGAGGTGGCCTTTGGCCAGGCCCGGTTCGTGGACGAGCACACCGTGGACCTGGAAGGCCGGCGCATCAACGCCCGGGCCTGGCTCATCGCCACCGGCTCCTCGCCGGGCATTCCGCCGCTGCCCGGTCTGGAGAGCACGCCTTTCATCACCAACAAGGACTTGTGGTCCCTGCCCAGCCTGCCCCAGTCCCTGATCATCCTGGGCGCCGGGCCCATCGCCATCGAGATGGCCCAGGC
>JANQFN010000598.1 GCA_028277825.1 Desulfarculaceae bacterium | reverse complement strand
ATCAAGGTGCAGGACGTGGTGGACGCCCTGCCCAGCCTCAACGCCCCCACCGTGGCCCCGCTGTACAACAGCGACTGGTTCGCGGTGGAGACCGTGGTGGAGGAGTCCATCGTGCGCGATCTCATCCCCCGCTTGATGAACATGGGGGCCGAAGGCATCATCGAGTATTCCCTTAACAAGGTGCTGTAGCCAGCCACATCTCTTTCTGAGCGGGGATTTCTGATATGGGCGTTAGCTGCCGCGCAAACGACTTGCCGCCGTTCATCGTGATGGACGTCCTGGCTCGGGCCACCCAATTGGCCGCCCAGGGCGTGGACATCATCCACCTGGAGGTGGGCGAACCGGACCTGGGCACGCCAAAGTGCATCAGCGAGGCCGGCATAAAGGCCATCCAAGAGGGCCGCACCCAATACACCCAGGCCCAGGGCATCCTGGAGCTGAGGGAGGCGGTGGCCCTGGATTACACCAAACTCTACGGGGTGGAGGTGGACCCGGAGCGGGTGGTGATCACCGCCGGCACCAGCCCGGCGCTGCTCTTATTGTTCGCGGCCCTGTTGGAGCCGGAGCAGGAGGTGATCATCTCCGACCCGGCCTATGCCTGCTACGACAACTTCATCAACTTCCTGGGCGGCTGCGTAGTGCGCGTGCCGGTCAGGGAAGAAGAGGGCTTCCAGTACCGCCCGGCTGAGATCGGCGCGGCCATGGGGCCAAATACCAAGGCCATCATGATCAACAGCCCGGCCAACCCCACCGGCCAGCTATTGAGCGCGGACCGCATGGCGGCCATCGCCGAGCTGGCCCCGGGCAAGCCCGGCGGCCCCTACATCATCAGCGACGAGATATATCACGGCCTGGTGTATGAGGGCAAAGACCACAGCATCCTGGAGTTTACCGACAACGCCTTTGTGCTAAACGGCTTTTCCAAGTTCTACGCCATGACCGGCTGGCGCCTGGGCTACGTCATCGCTCCGCCCAACTACCTCAGACCCTTGCAGAAGATGCACCAGAACTTCGCCATCTGCGCGCCCACCATGTCCCAGTACGCGGCGGTGACCGCCCTGCAGGAGGCCCGGCCCGACGCCGAGGCCATGGTTGCCCGCTACGCCGAGCGGCGCCGGGCCATCGTGGACGGGCTCAGGGAGTTGGGCTTTTCCATCCCGGTGGAGCCCAACGGCGCCTTCTACGTGATGACCCGCTGCGACCACCTGGACCCGGACGACTACAAGCTGGCCTTTGACATCCTGGAAAAGACCGGCGTGGCCATCGCCCCGGGGCGGGACTTTGGACCCGGCGGCCACGGTTACTTGCGCTTCTCCTACTGCAACAGCCTGAAGAACATCAAGGAAGGCCTGGCCCGCCTGGGTGAGTACATCAAGCAGTATTATCCGGATAGCTGATCATGCCCGCCTACAAGACCGCCGAGTTCATCACCACCGCGGTCAAGTCCAGCGGCTATCCCCCACCCGGCCCTCCCGAGGTGGCCTTTGCCGGCCGCTCCAACGTGGGTAAATCGTCTTTGATCAACTGCCTTACCCGCCGCAAGAAACTGGTGCGGGTCTCCTCTAAGCCCGGGCGCACCCAGCAGATCAACTTCTTCGCGGTGAATGACGATGAGCTTAGGCTGGTGGACCTGCCCGGCTACGGCTACGCCAAGGTACCCAAGGCGGTGAAGGCGGCCTGGCGGCCCATGGTGGAGGCCTATCTGGCCGGGCGGGAGACTTTATGTGCGGTGGTGGTGATCCTGGACATCCGCCGGGAGCCCAGCGGCGAGGACCTGATGCTGTTGGACTGGCTGGATTCCCTGGGCGTGCCCGCCATTATCGCGGTCACCAAGGCTGACAAGCTTTCCAAAAACAAGCAGAACGCCCGCCTGGCCAAGCTCCGGCCCATCCTGGCGCCCTTCGATGCTGAGCCCACCGTGTTTTCGGCCACCAAAGGACTGGGCCGCGAGGTGCTTTGGCAGCGGATTTGGAGCGCGGCGGGGTTATAGCCCCGCAAACAATATCTTCCGGGTGGCCCCGACAGCTACGCTGTCGGGGTCGCCGAGCTTCGGCGAGACGACAAGAGGTTAGACCCGGGCCCACCGATTCCTGAACAACCCCTTGCCGGTGTTATCGCAACTCCGATCTGGCGAGCAGAGCTTGCTTCGTCGCTAACGCTCCTCGCAACGACACTTGTTACTGTTCTGAAATGCTAGTTGTTATTATGTATATAAAGTATAATATGTACATAATGTAAAGGAGGCTGGCATTGGCCAAGAAAAAGGCAATGAGAGATAAAGTCACCGGCCGCTTGGTTCCGGTCAAGGCATCTCCAAAGCACGCTGCCGTGGCTTCGGTCGGCGCGGTCGAGTTTCGCCAAGGGGTAAGCGCGGTTCTCAGCCGGGTGGAATATGGCGGTGAGCGGGTGGCGGTGACCCGCCACGGCAAGCCAGTGGCGGTGGTGGTGCCCTTGGAGGACCTGGAAGTCCTGGAGGCCATGGAGGACGCCCTGGACCTGAAGGAAGCCAAAAAGGCCCTGGCCGAAGCGCGTAAAAGGGGGACCGTTCCCTGGGAACAGGTCAAGAAGGAATTGGGCCTCTAAGTGGTGAAATCCTACGATGTTGAGATCGCCCCGGCCGCTGTTCGGCAGTTGAAAAAACTATCCCCTCCAGACCGGACTAAAGTCGCTCGAAAAATCGATCAACTCGGCCGTGACCCCAGACCGGATGACGCCCGCCTCTTGCGGGGAGCCGGCACGGACCTGGAGTTGCTGAGGGTGCGGGTAGGTCGCCTGAGAATCATCTACCAAATAATCGAAGCACGGTTGGTTGTGTTGGTCCTGCGGGTGGCCCAACGCAAAGAGGCCTACCGCCAATTGGGACGCCTCAAACCAGGGCCCCAGACCGGGGGCGACCCCCAATCTGGAGATTGACCTTACTTACGCTTTTTCGTTGCAAACAATTGAACTGACGTACTGATAAAAAAGCCCCTGCCCAAACGGACGGGGGCTCTGTATTTGATAGCTTTTCGGTCCTTAAACCACCTTCACCACCCAGCCGAAGGGGTCTTCCTTTTTGCCAAGCTGGATGCCGGTGATCTCGTCGTAGAGCTTGAGGCTCAGCTGGCCGGTCTGGCCGCTGCCCACCTCGTAGTCCGTGCCCCGGTAGTGGATGGAGCCCACCGGACTGATCACCGCGGCGGTGCCGGTGCCGAAGGCCTCCTGCAGGGTGCCGTCCTTTTGGGCGGCCACCACCTCGTCGATGGTGACTTTGCGCTCAGTGACCTTCATGCCCCAGTGGTGGCACAAGGTCAACACCGAGTCCCGGGTCACCCCAGGCAGGATGGAGCCGGTGAGCGGGCTGGTGATCACCTCATCGCCGATGAAGAAGAACATGTTCATGGTGCCCACTTCCTCGATGCTCTTCTTGTCGCAGGCGTCCAGCCACATCACCTGGGTGAAGCCCTTGGCGTGGGCCTCCTCGGCGGCCAGGAGGCTGGCGGCGTAATTGCCCATGGTCTTGGCCTCGCCCACCCCGCCGGCGGCGGCGCGCACGTAGTTCTCCTCCACGTATATCCTCACCGGGTTGAAGCCCTCGGGATAGTAGGCCCCCACCGGACCGGTGATGATGTAGAACAGATACCGGGAGCTGACCTTGACCCCCAAACAGGCCTCGGTGGCGATGATGGTGGGCCGGATGTAGAGGCTGGTGCCCTCCAGGGAGGGCACCCACTCCTGGTCCACCCGGATCAGCTCCAGCATGTGATCCAATATTTCCTGGGCCGGCATCTCGGGGATGCACATGCGGGCGCAGGAGCGGTTCATGCGTTCGATGTTGGCCATGGGCCTGAACATGTAGATGCCGCCGTCGATGCCCTTGTAGGCCTTGAGCCCCTCGAACACCTCCTGGCCGTAGTGCAGCACCAGGGCGGCCGGGTCCAGCACCAGGTTTTCATACGGCGTCACCCGCGAGTTGTGCCAGCCCGCCTCGGAAGTGTAGTCCACCTGCAGCATGTGGTCGGAGAATATCTGGCCAAAGCCCAGGGCGGATTCATCCTCGGGCTTGGCCTGCAACAAGTGCGGCTCCATGAGATTCTTACTCAACTCCATCGTGCTCGTCTCCTTAAGTAACCTTGAGGCCGGCCTTGGCCTTGGCGCGGGCCAGGCTGCGGTTGTAAGGGGGCTTTAGGACCCCTGCCTCGGTAATGATCGCGCTCACCAGGTCGTTGGGGGTGACGTCGAAGGCCAGGTTCAGGGCCTCGCTCCCGGCTGCCGCCGAGCGGCAGGTGGCGAATTTCAAGACCTCTTCGGCATCGCGCTCTTCAATGGGTATCAGATCGCCGCTGGGCGTGTCCAGGTCTATGGTGCTCAAAGGCGCCGCGATATAAAACGGTATGCCGTGACGCCGGGCCTGCAGAGCCAGGTTGAAGGTGCCGATCTTGTTGGCCGCATCCCCATTGGCCGCCACCCGGTCGGCCCCGGTGATGCACAGATCCACCAGGCCCTTGTCCATCAGGGCGCCGGAAGCGCCGTCCGGGGCCACCGCCACCGGGATGCCCTCTTGGACCATCTCCCAGGCGGTGAGGCGGGCGCCCTGCAACAGGGGCCGGGTCTCGTCAGCGATCACCTTGACCTTTTTGCCGGCCTCGTGTGCGGCGCGCACCACGCCCAGGGCGGTGCCGTAGCCGCAGGTGGCCAGGGAGCCGGCGTTGCAGTGGGTGATGATGGTGGCCTTTTTGGGCACCAGCCTGGCGCCGTGCTTGCCCATGGCCTTATTCACTGCGATGTCCTCGGCCAGCATGATCTCGCTCTCGGTGCGCATCATGGCCAAGATGGTCTCCACCTCGTCCGGCGCGACGGCCACCAGGGCCAAGATCCGGTCCACCGCCCAGCCCAGGTTCACCGCGGTGGGACGGGCGGCGCGCATGATCTCCGCCTTGGCAGAAAAGCGATCCCGCCACTTGGCCGGGTCTTTGACCCGGATGCTTCTGCCGGCCAGGACCAGGCCCATGGCCGCGGCTACGCCGATGGCCGGCGCCCCGCGCACCGCCAGAGTCTGGATGCAGTAGATCACCCGCTGCATGTCGCGGCAGGCGATGAAGGTGGTTTTAGCCGGCAGCTTGCGCTGGTCCAGGATCATCACCACGTCGTTGTCCCAATATAGGGTGGGAACCACCGCTAACCTCCCAGCATCTTATTGACCAATTCGTTGACCAGCTTGGGGTTGGCCTGGCCTTTGGTGGCCTTCATCATCTGGCCCACGAAAAAGCCCATGAGTTTTTTCTTGCCGCCCTTGAAGGCCTCCACCTCCGCCGGGTTGGCCTCGAAAATCTCTTGCAGGATACCTTCCAGCTCGCCGCTGTCGCTGACCTGCTCCAGGCCCTGCTCCTTGACGATAGTCTCGGCCTCCTTGCCGCTGGCCAGCATCTCACTGAACACCTGCTTGGCCATCTTGCCGCTGATGGTGCCGGCCTCGATCAGCTTCAAGAGGCCCGCCAAACCCTCAGGCGCTATGGGGCTGTGGACGATCTCCAAATCCTGACCGTGCAGGGCGCCCAACAGGTCGCTGGTCACCCAGTTGGCCGCCGCCTTGGCCGCGGCACCGGCGGCCACCACCGCCTCAAAGTAGTCGGCCAGGGCCTTTTCGGCGGTGAGCACCCCGGCGTCGTAGTCGCT
>JANQFN010000539.1 GCA_028277825.1 Desulfarculaceae bacterium | reverse complement strand
CCCGGCATAGCGGCCCGAATAGGAACCGGAGTGCACAAGGGGGCCGAGGTCTCCAACCTGGCCAAAATCGCCGGCCAGGCAGAGCCGGAATCGGTGGTCATAGACGCCGCGGTGGAGGGATACAAGAAGTCATGCCTTAAGGGCGGGGTGTACTTCGCCCCGGAGGAAAAGCCCAGCGCCAGAAAGCAGCTTGCCAAGGGGGTGGACACCACCGCTGGCCTAGCCAAGGTGTACTGCCAGAAGGTAGACCCGCTGATCAAGCCGGTGGCCTCGGAAAAGGTGTTGCTTTTGGACGCGGGCCTGCCAATTTTGCTCAAAGGCGTTGTAGATTGGCTGGACGCGGACCCCAACAAGTGGGGAGACATAAAGACCGCCGCAAAGGCCTGGCCCGCTGGCAAGGCGGACTCTGAAATCCAGGCCACCCTGTATCCCCGACTGATTCAGGCCAAGACCGGGGTATTGCCAACCATTCTCGAATATCACGTCTTGACCAAAACCAAGGAACCCCAAGCCTACACCTACAAAACCGAGCGCACGGAAGAGGACTGGCAGATTCTGCTGAAGCAGGCGCGGACCATGCTCAAGCAGATAGAGGCCGGACTGTTCGCACCAGCGGACCCCGGGCATTGGGTGTGCGGGCCCAAGTGGTGCGGCTACTTCTTCACCTGCCCGCACATTCCGGCCAGGCGCAAGGTTTTACCGAAAAGGAGTCAATAACCATGTCAGAGAATTTTGCAGATCAAGTGCCCGTGGTGAGCCCCGGAACACAGCCCCCAATCCCGGCGGACAACGGTGGGACCATGGCCATTGTGGAGGCCCAGCAGAGGACAGCTGAGATTCAGGCCGCGGTGACCGTGGCCAAGCACATGCCGCGCAAGGTGGTGGAGGCCCTGAACGAACTGGAGCAAGCCTGCAAGCGCCCGTCCTTGGCCAAGAAGGCGGCCTACAACTACAGCCGGGGCGGGGCCAGCATCACCGGGCCCAGCATCCATTTGCTGAAAACCATCGCCTCTTTTTGGGGCAACATGCGTTTCGGCTGGGAAGAGGTGGAGCGCAAGCCCGGCAAGTCGGTAGTTAAGGCCTGGGCCTGGGACCTGGAAAAGAACAACTACCACGAGTTGACCTTCACCGTGAAGCACTGGCGGGAAACCAGGGGCGGCGGCTACGAGCTTAAGGGTGAGCGCGACATTTACGAGTTGTGCGCCAACATGGCCTCCCGGCGTGTCCGGGCCTGCCTGGAGTCGGTCATCCCCTCCTACGTGATCCAAGAGGCCTATGACCTGTGCGCCCAAACCCTGGTGGGCAATTCGGACAAGCCGCTGGTGGACCGCCTGCGCAACGCGGTGAAGGCTTTCGAGGAATTCGGCGTCACCCAGGCCCAGGTGGAGGACTTTATCGGGCGGCCGGCGGACAAGATGCTCAAGCCAGACCTGGTGCAGCTGCATCAGGTGTTTGAGACCATCAAGGCCGGTGAGCAGGAAATCGACCACTTCTTTGAGCCTGAGCAGGCTCCAGAGCCCGCCGAGGACAAGTCCAAACAGAAAACCAAGCCCAAGGGCCAGGGCAAGAAGAAAAAGGCCCCAGAGGACAAGGAAGCCCCACCCAAAGGCCCCGCACTAGCCAGCACCTCCCAATGGGATCAGATCACCGTGGCGCTCAAGGAATGTGACGCGCCCGGACACTTCAAGCGCGATATGGCCGACATTCTGGACGCCCTGAATGAGGGCCTTGACGAGGGTGGCCTGTTGCCCGCCACCGCCGACGCCCTCATAGAGGCCTTGACCCAGGAGCCCGCGGCGAACGTGGAAATGGTGGAAAAGGCCATCAACAAGCACTTCGGGGGCTAACAAATGACCTTCCCCTCCCCCAAACAGGCGGCTCCCGGCCCGGGATCGACCATTCCCCCCAATCCCAATCCCTCCCATAAAAAGGTTGGGCCGGGGGCTGCTTTCTACATTTCTTTACCGATAAAGCTCCCGACATTAAATCAATATCAGCGGCTACACTGGTCCAAACAACGGCTGCTTAGAAAAGAATTGGGCAAGGGAACCAAGAAGCACTTGGGCGAATTGGCCGTGGCTTTAATGCAGCAAGACATACAGACCAGGCACAAAATGATAGACCCGCCAGGAAAGCGGTTCGTCAAAATAGTGCTACACGTGAAACAATTTCAAGACCCGGATAATTTGGTGGGTAGTGTTAAGCCATTGTTGGATGCGATGAGAGATTTAGGGCTATTGATAGATGATAACAGGAAATGGTTAAAGCTAAGGGTTAGAGAAAAGAAGGCAAAGAAACACAAAGTGGAAATCTTTATATGGGAGATAACATCCAAAGAAGGGGTGTAAGCATGGACGGCACGGCCAAAGATTCAGAAGACTTAATGCTGGCCGAAGTCCTAGACGTAAACGATGCTGTTTTGGCCAAGGCGGTCAGGGAGTGTGCAGTTGAGGTCGGCGAAGCGGCACAGAAGCTACCCGATGAAAAGCTGCGCTTGGTTACTTTGGCCGCCGCCTTTATTTTGGTGCACAGCGCCGAAGAGGCGAACGCCGCGCGCTACTCCATGACTCTTAAAGGCCTAACCGAGGGAGAGCGTGAGCAGGGCGACTGGCGGGTCACAATTGAGCGGCTAGACGCCGACGCCGCCTGATCACCTGGCCGGGGGTGACTGCCTTCGCCCTTTCGCAGAGAGACAATGGCCGTCACTAAAAAACAATTTGATTCATATGGCCCCAGCGTTTTCCTGGCGTATCTGGGCGGGGCCATTAACAGGATAACCGATGCACTGGTGGAGGTGTTGGTGCCGTGATGTATGCCCTACAAGCCATAAAACCATGGCAAACCAGCTTTGCAGAAATAGACGACAACTGGATTTTGATGTTTGAACACTCGCTGGATGAGGCGGTTGAGTCTGCCATTCAGGAGGCCGATTTCTGGGGTATGCCCATAAGCATCATTAAGTGGCGCAAGAAAAAGGACGGAACGTATAGGTCTGGCTGGTGGGCATGCTGTGTCACTCCGCCGGCGATAGAGGCGGCCTAGGTGGGCAATGGACTGGTTTAAGCACGATACCACAAAACAAACCAGCGCCCTTAGCTGGGCGCACAAGAAAGGATGAAACGATGAGCAAGCTTGACGAAATGACTCTGGGAGAAATCAAGGAGGCCGCTGCGCTTTTGAGTTGCGGCAACAAGGAAACCGGCACACTCAACAACATGGTCGGAAAAGACGTTATCATCCGCACCTATTCCGCCGGGTGCTGGTTTGGGAGGCTCGAAGAAAAGGCGGGCAATGAGGTTATTTTGGCCGATGCCCGCCGCATGTGGCGTTGGTGGGCAGCGGATGGGATCAGCCTGAGTGCCTGTGCCCTACATGGGATCAAGCACGACAAATCCAAGATTGTCGAGGCTGTTCCCAGCGTTTGGCTAGAGGCCATCGAAATAATTCCGTGCAGTCCTGGTGCCATTGACTCGATCAAGGGGGCTCCAAATGTCCAAGCTGGATAAGCAAGCCGGGTACGGGTACGGGTCCGGGTCCGGGGACGGGTACGGGTCCGGGTCCGGGTCCGGGTCCGGGTCCG
>JANQFN010000479.1 GCA_028277825.1 Desulfarculaceae bacterium | reverse complement strand
GCGGGTGTGAAGAAGGGATGGTTCAGAGTACTTACTCGTGCCGTCTGGATTTCCTTGACTTGCAACCGCCTGATGATCTCCTGAAGCTGCTGCTTGCCGTATCCTTTGCCTTTAAACTCAGGAAGGATGCAATTATGTCCCACGATGCCGTAACGCGGTCCTGGTCGCGGGTCCCAAGATCCAAACCCCACAATCCGGCCGTATAGTCTGCTGAAGAAAATGCATGCCCCGACCGTCTCTGCTTGAGCGAACACTTCTTGATCGTATCGTGCCCACTCTGCCTGCTCCGCTTCCCAAAGCGCGGGATCATCCGCTAAAAGCGCCGCATAGCTGCGCTTGAGCAGATAGGCGACTGCTCCCGGCTGCTGTTCTTTGGATGTTGTGAAGCTGAGATTCATGATCAAAGCTTGGTCAAGGCACATGCATTTTCTTACCCAGCCTCTTTCCGGCGCTTGGAATTTGTAATGGGTAGTGATTTGTTGTTCAGCCTGCCCGGCTCAGCCCAGCAGCGCCCAGGCGGTGAGCCCGGCCCAGGCGGCCAGCACCAGCCAGGCCAGCACTTCCAGTATAGTGGGCGCTCCGTAGGCGGGAAGCGCCGGACCGCGCCGGCCGCTCAGCAAGGGCAAAAAGACCAGGTAGGCCAGGGCCAGGGCGGGCAGCAGCAGCCCGCCCAGCCAAACCGGCAGCCACTTGAGCAACTGCTGAAAGCCCACAAACACCCAGGGTGCCTGCGCCGCGCCGCCAGGGGCCTGTGAACCCACCGGCGCCAGGGGATAGTAAACCGCGGCCAGGCCCAGGACAGCCAAGGCTATGAGGGAACACAGGCCCTCTTTGCGGAGCAGGACGCGGCGCATGGAGATCTTCTTGGACATGGCCCCATTGTAATCGGGCGGCCTCCCAAGGGCAACTTGGCCTTGTCCTTGAAGGCCGGCGATAGTATGTTGGCCCCTATGTCAATCCTGACATACATGAACCGTGTTGCAGGGGGATGGAAATGAAGGCATCAATTATCCTCGGCTCTTTGATCATAGGCGCGGCCATCCTGTTGGGCTCCTATATGCAATCCGGCAGCCGGGTGGCGCAGTACACCATCAAAGGCAAGTATCTGTTGGACAAGAACTCGGGCCACGTCTGGTACATGACCACCCAAAAAAATCTTGAGCGCGACAAAGACAAGGCTGAGTTGGTATTAATTAAGGTAGACTCTTTGCAGTTTGACACCGGGGCGGGAGGCCTCAGCAAGCGTCAGGCCGTCCCCCTGGACTAAGAAGGGAAGCGACATAGGTCAGCAGGGTTCACATAGCCGGGCCCCCGGCCGGCGGGGCGTGCTCAAGGCCCTGTCTCTGACCACCTGGCTGGCTCTGGTGGCCTCCGTGGGTCTGGGCGTGGGCGCGGTGCTGCGCCTGGTCAGCGCGGGCAGCGGGTCCAAGGCGCCGGGGCCAGTGGACCTGGGTTCACCAGGCGATCTTAAAATCGGCCAGATCAAGACCAGCCAAAACGTGGCCCTGGGCCGGGACGCCAAGGGATTCTACGCCCACAGCCTGGATTGCCCTCATCTGGGCTGCCACCCCGCCTGGGACCAGGCCCAGCACCGCTTCTTGTGCCCCTGCCACGGCTCGGTGTTCGCGCCCGACGGCGCCCGGCTCTCCGGCCCGGCGCCCCGGGGCCTGCCCCATGTGGCCCTGGAGCTCACCTCCGGGGACAATCTCTTGGCCCTGCCGGGCCGGGTGGTGGCCGCCGGCACCAGGTTGAAGGTGTAGGCAGCCATGGCCAAGACGGGCTTTTTGGAGCACCTGCACCCGCCGGCCATGCCAGAGGAGCGAGTGCGCTTTTACAGCACCTTCTGCCTGGGCGGGATCACATTTCTCCTTTTCCTGGTGCTGGGCGCCACCGGCGTGGTCCTGATGTTCTCCTACGTACCCACTGCCACCGGCGCCGCCGAATTCTTCGCCACCGAGGCCGGAGACCTGCCCTTTGCCTGGTATATGCGGCGGCTGCACTTTTTGGCCGGTCAGGCCATGGTCATCACCCTGCTGCTGCACGTGCTGCGGGTTCTACTCGCCAAGGCCTATCTGCCCCCCCGCGCGGGCAACTGGCTGGTGGGGCTGGCCCTGTTGGGCCTGACCCTGGCCCTGGACTTGTCGGGCTACGTGCTGCGCTGGGACGCGGCCACCCAGGCGGCGGCCACGGTGGTGGCCGGGGTCATGGCCCAGGTGCCGCTGTTGGGCCCACTTTTTGAGCGCCTGGTCCTGGGCGGCCCCCAACTGAGCGAGGCCACCCTGCTCAGGTTCTACGTGCTGCACTGTTTGGCCCTGCCCGCCCTGAGCCTGGTGTTGTGCATGTTTCACTTTTGGCGCATCCGCAAGGACGGCAAGCAGACCTCGGGGCTTTAATAGCCAGACCATTGCTCAGGCGTTCAGCCAGGCGTTATCCCAGAAAAGAGTTTTAAAGAAAAAGCCGCTGGAAAGGCTGAAGTGCGATGTCGTAGGGCCATGGCGCAACCAGGACTCATCAGCAGGTTGGCACTGGCGTTATGGCGCCCCGCCAGTAAAGACCGCCGGCATCCCCGGCCGCTTGAACCCCCATACGGGGGTTCATTCCCCGCAGCTTGCCGCGCTATAAAGCT
>JANQFN010000148.1 GCA_028277825.1 Desulfarculaceae bacterium | reverse complement strand
GGCGTTATGGCGCCCCGCCAGTAAAGACCGCCGGCATCCCCGGCCGCTTGAACCCCCATACGGGGGTTCATTCCCCGCAGCTTGCCGCGCTATAAAGCTGAAATCTTCCTCTTGATACCCCGCTGCTTGCGGCGGGGTTGTTCATTCAGTCAGACAGAGCCCCCAAATGACGAAAACACGATCAAGCGCCTTGATTCTTCCCTTACCCAACCTCTTCGAGCTTTTTACTGCGCCTGCTGGGCCCCTGAACTGCCTACCCTAAAATCCCCTTGCCAGCCACCCCCTCCCCTATTACCCTAGGGTCCTTGCAACGCAGTATTTTCAGGAAGGCATAGACACACATGCAGTTCTTCTTCGAACCCCGAGGCATCGCCGTGGTGGGGGCCAGCTCCAAGCCCGGCAAGGGCGGCTACGACCTGATCTACAACCTGCGCCAGGGCTTTGAAGGCAACATCTACCCGGTCAACCCCACCTACGAGGAGATCCAGGGGCTCACCTGTTACCCTTCCCTGGCCGAGGTGCCCGATCCGGTGGATCTGGCCATCATCATGGTGCCCAACAATTGGGTGGAGGACGTGGTCAAACAATGCGTGGACCGGGGCATCCCCGGCGCCATGATCCAGGCCGGCGGCTTTGCCGAGGCCGGTGAGGAGGGCCGCCAAACCCAGGAGGCCTTGGCCAAACTGGCCGCCGAAAGCGGCATCCGCCTATGGGGCCCCAACTGCATGGGCCTGGTGGACACCAAGGCCAAGCACGTTTTTTCCTTTGTGGCCAATTCCATCTGGGAGCGGGGCCTGCCCTCTTCCGATGTCTCCCTGATCGTGCAAAGCGGCATGCTCTCCGGCGTTTTCCTGATCGACATCATGAGCCACGGCGAGCTGGGGGTGAGCAAGGTCTGCTCCCTGGGCAACAAGGTGGATGTGGACGAATGTGACGTCCTGGAATATTTGCTGGCCGACCCCGAGACCAAGGCGGTGGGCATGTATCTAGAGTCCATCAAGCAGGGCCGGCGCTTTGTGGAGCTGTGTCGGGGTGCGAACAAGCCCCTGGTGCTCCTAAAGGGCGGCCAGAGCGCCCGGGGCGCGGCCGCCGCCCAGAGCCACACCGCCTCCCTGGCCGGCGACGGCGCCCTGACGGGCAGCCTGCTCAAGCAGGCCGGGGTGCTTCCGGCCCATGACTTCAAACAGATGCTAGACATCTGCCACAGCCTGGCCATTTACCCCGGGCCCCAGGCGCACCACCCCGGCCGGGTGGGCATCGTCACCTACACCGGGGCGGCGGGCATCGTCTCGGCTGACTTCATGGAGAACAGCGACCTGGAGATCGCGGAAATAACGCCGGACACGAAGAAGGCTCTCAGGGAAGTCTATCCCCCCTGGATGCCACCGGCCAACCCTTGCGACATCTACCCGGCGGTGATGATGCACGGCGGGCCCAAGACCTACAACGTGACCGTGGACGCCCTGTGCGCCGACCCCGGGGTGGACGCGGTGCTGCTGCACACCTTCAGCGGCGGGTTCGACCTCAAGCCGGATCTGGAGCACTTGGCCCAGAGCGCCCAAAAGGCGAACAAGCCCCTGTTCGCCTGGATGCAGGGCACCCGCGCGGCCATTGACGAGTTCCGCGCCGAGGCCCAGGCCCTGGGCTTTCCGGTCTTCCGCGAGCTCTATCGCAGTGTGGAGTGCCTGAACGCGGTATTCGCCCGGCGGCCGGCCCTGGAGGTCCGCGCTGATGAACCCCAACCAGCCGAAGGCGTGGCCGGGTTGTTGGCCGGACAAGCAGGAGCTTTGGATGAGCATGTGTCCAAGCAGGTCCTGGCCCTGTGCGGCCTGCCGGTGGTGGAAGAGCAAATCGTCTCTTCGGCGGATGAGGCTGTTGCCGCAGCCCAGAGGCTGGGCTGGCCAATGGTGATCAAGGGCCTGGACCCGGGACTGGTGCACAAGACCGAGGCTGGCCTGGTGCGTCTGGATATAGCCTCGCCCGAGCAGGCAGCCCAGGTGTTTGACGAACTCAAAGCGGTCATGGGCCCGCAAGGCCAGGTGCTGGTGCAGCGCCAGGCCGCGGCCGGGCTGGAGCTGATAGTGGGCGCGGTAAAAGACCCCCAGTTCGGGGCCTGCGTGATGTGCGGCCTGGGCGGGGTCTTGGCCGAGGCCCTGGGCAAGGCCCAGTTCGCCATGGCGCCGCTGAGCCGGACCGAGGCCCTGGACCTGATCAGCCGGGCGCCGGGCCAAAAGCTCTTGGACGGCTTTAGGGGCGCGCCCCCAGTGGACCGGGAAGCCTTGGCCCAAATCCTAGTGGCCCTGGGCGATTTGGCCTATACCCAGCCCGCCATACAGGAGATCGACGTGAATCCGCTGCTGGTCAATGAAGACGGCCTGGTGGCGGTGGACGCCTCGATTATTTTGGGGTGAGTAAGAGAAGAGGCTAGGAAGGTGAAAAAGATGGGCATGGGCTGCGCTTTTGTCCTTTAGGACTAAGCGTCTGATAAAGCGGCCCAATATTTTGAGAGGCCGGACATCCCCTGACACTTGCAGCGACACCTCCCTGGTAACACGCAATTGCATGCGGAGGAGTTATCAAGTTCCGGTGCCCTTTACCGGGTCAATTGCAAATCTGGAAGCATTCACTCGTTTTTCCCGGCTTCTTCATCTTATGTCACCGCCCCACTTGAGGGCCCAACGTAACGCCCAAACAACGAAACGGCCGCTTTCCGGCAGCCGCTTTTCCCTTACTAACTCTTTTTTCTTACTGGCCCCTCACACCTGATTGCCGTTGTCCACCCATTCCTGCAGCACCTCCTTGGCCAGCTCCACGTCCTTGCCGATTTGGGCGGCCAGTTCCTCTGGCCCGGAAAAGCGCTTTTCGCCGCGCAGATGCTGCACAAAGTGCAAAGTGATGTCGCTGCCGTAGAGGTCGCCTTCAAAGTCCAACAGATGGGTCTCCACGTTGAGCCCGCCGTCTTCAAAGGTGGGGTTGGAGCCGATGTTGTTCACCCCCTTGATCAGACGGCCGCCGTTCAGTTCAACCAGCACGGCATACACACCCGGCCCGGGGATCAGCTCGTCGGTAACCCGCAGGTTGGCGGTGGGGAAGCCCAAGAGGCGCCCTCCCCGGCCGTGTCCGGCGATGACCCGGCCGAACACCCGGTAGTGCCGGCCCAGCAGGCGCCTGGCCTCGGCCATGTGGCAATTGCGCACCTCCTGACGCACCCGGGTGGAGGACACCGGGCGGCCGTCTACCACCACCGGCCCCACCTCATGCACCGCAAAGCCCAGTTCCCGGCCCTTGCTTTTCAAGAGATCCAGGTCGCCCAGGCCCTTGTGCCCGAAAACGAAGTCATAGCCCACCACCACCTCGGCCACACCCAAACGGGCGGCCAGCAGCTTGTCCACGAAATCATCGGCAGAGAGCCGGGCCAGGTTTTGATCGAAACGCAGGCAAAGGGCGACGTCCAGGTCGTGCTCGGCGATCAGGCGGAGCTTTTGGGGCAGGGGCGTGATCAAGGGCAGGTTCACCGCCGGCCGCAGCACCCGCATGGGATGGGGCTCGAAGGTCAGGGCTATGGAGGTGCCGCCAATGGCCGCGGCGCGCTCCTTGGCCTTGGCGAACAGGGCCTGGTGCCCCAGATGCACCCCGTCGAAATTGCCGATGGTCACCACCGGCTTGGGGT
This sequence comes from Desulfarculaceae bacterium, assembly GCA_028277825.1. Taxonomy (GTDB): domain Bacteria; phylum Desulfobacterota; class Desulfarculia; order Desulfarculales; family Desulfarculaceae; genus Desulfoferula. Next base: position 3,409 of record JANQFN010000148.1, on the reverse strand, counting down.
GCCGCACACGGAGGTCTTCCAGGCCTTCAATGATAATCATCGCTGCGGGTCTCCTTGGCTTAACCTAGCGGCATGCCTTACACAAAGGCGGGGGCACAATCCCCCTTGACAAGCATGGTGTGTGATTATAGACTTCGCCCTGTTCTTTGACAAGTCCGGGCGCTTGGGCGGCGCTGGTAAGGGACGTTGTCATCAGCCGAAGTGGCGGAATTGGTAGACGCGCTAGGTTCAGGGTCTAGTAGGCGCAAGCCTGTGGGAGTTCGAGTCTCCCCTTCGGCACCAGAAAAGATCAGGGACGCACCTCTAACAGGTTGCGTCCCTTTTTTATCTTGCTCTGCCTAGAGGCCCGGTTCCCTTACAAACTCCTGCCGGCTACTCAGCGGCCTTTTTCCGCCGCCTCTGGCGGTAGCCCCACAGGCCGGCCAGGGCGCTGCCCACCAGCAGCATGGTCCCCGGCTCGGGTACGGCGCCGCCTCCACCGGGTGGGGTGGAGCGGGCGGTGGCGAACAGCAGGTCCTGCCGGCCCTGGTCGCTGGTGGCGTAGAAGAAGGCGTGGTTGAACTCATAAGTGCCGAAGTCCACGCCCTCGGACTCCAGCAGGATCGAGGTGTAGAGGTCCTTGGCGTCACTCCTCTGGCTCTTGGAGCCCGAGCGCACCTTGGTCAAGTACCAGGGGTTGGAACTCTGGGGCAGCAGGTGCCAGATGGCCGACTGCACAGCGGTGGCCGCCTCGTAGGGGTCGTAGCGGTTGCTGGTGTAGCCCAGGCCAGGCGCGTAGTTGTCCGCGATCCAGGCCGCGCGCAGCAGGTTGTTGTTAAGGCCGGACAAATCACCCAGGGCTTCAACGTCGTAGCTGCCACCCACCCCGTGCTGCAGGATGTTGGTGCAATAGGCGGCCAAGGCCGCGCCCTCATCCCAGGTGATGTCGAACTCGCCCACGTTGTCTACCCGGATACGCTGCCAGCCCCAGCCCGACCTCTTCCAGCCTTCCACCTTCAGACCCGGCTGCTGAAAGCCGTTGTATTCAATGGTGGAGGCTGCGGCCATAACTGGAGTCAGAAAAAGCAAGGCCAGCAATATGATCAAAGCTTTCTTGAACATAGCCGTTCTCCCATCTACGGACCTATTTAAATTATAAGCAAATTTAGACTGGAAACAAGGTCATTGCAGGAATTTGTTATTAATGAGGTAGTCAAAAGTCACTTTAAATAGAGGAAAACCAGGTTAAAACAACTTGCAGGAAAATAGAACCTTCTTAATCATAATCAATAGTTAAGCAAGCAGAGTCTGAGGTTGCTTTTTAAGTTTGCGCGAATTTCAAGGATCCGCCTTGTTAAGGGGATATCTGTGCCTAGAATAAGATAGCTCCTGTCTTGTTATTAGCCACACAAGTTGTAAGTTTGACTGCGGAACGATGTTCTAGGAGACCATAATGAAAATAGCGGCATTAATAATGACCCTGAGCCTGGCTTTGGCAGCGCCGGCCCTGGCCGACAGCATTCCCTATTGTGGATGGCCGTTATGATCCCGGCGAGGGATATGACACCCTGTACAGCTTGACCATGGACACCGACGGCGGCAATACCATCAGCGGGCAGGCGTGGACTTACCAAAACCCCACCACCTCGGATTTGTATTTGGCCCTGATAGTGCCCCTTGCATACGTGGACAACGCCTACGGGGATAACAGTTCTCCGGGCTATCGCGGCAAAAGCGGCAAGGGCCACACCTTCACGACCTGTTGAACAGCGACGAAGCGGTGCTGCAATTCTACACAGCGGGCGGCGTCCTGGCCCTGGAAACCTCCCTTGACTATGTGGCCGATACCAGCGGTGGTGGTGGCGGCAGCACCAACCCGGCGGACTACAAGGCCGTGGCTGACGATAGCGTGGGCCAGGGCTTCATCGGCGGCACCAGCCAAGTGGCTTCTTCCCTGCAGCGCAACCTGAATACCATGGGTCTGTTCTTGGAAAATTCCCCCCTGGATGCCAACTGGATCGAGGCGGTTATCTACGAGATGCAGATCGACGGCTCGTTGTTTGCCAATGACGGGCTGGGCAGCATATTGATCAGCAAGCTGCACGCTTCGCCCTCCAAGATCGACGCTGACAATCCCAGGCTGACTCCCCCGCCACCAGGTGCTGGCGTGCCCGAGCCTGGAACCATGCTCCTGATGGCCAGTGAAATCGGTAGCTTGGCCGCCTAGCGGCGCCGGCGCAAAGGCAGAAGCAAGGGCAGGAAAAACCCATAGGCCAGGTTTACGCTTGAACCAATTCCCGGCTGGCGATGCAACCGGGAATTAATTTACAAGGATTTCTTCCAAATATAGATTTGCAATCAAATTATTAAGCCCTATAATTTAAACAAGGATATATTGAGTGTTTCATGACACTTCACTTGAAGCTGGTGGGGACATTATGATCGGCAAATTTAAAATAGCGGCTTTAGCCTTAGCGGCGGCCCTATTGGTGGTGAGTGTTCCTGCACGGGCGGATATCATCCAGACCATCCCCTTTGGCCCGGCAGTGCCCAACTTCGTGGCGCCCTTGACCTTCAACCAATATTCGGGCGATCCCGGCAACCTGACCGCGATCATCGTGGATTTGGGCGTCACCGCCCAGGGCGGCTTGGGACAGGTGGACAACGAAAGCGTGAACCCAGCTACGGTTTGGGTGGAATTCGGCGCCTCGGCCTACCTGTTCTCGCCTCAAGTGGTGTTGCCCACCAACCTGACCAACCCGGGCAACCAGATTGACGCCTCGGTGGGACAGAACTTCACCCTGGGCGCGGACGACAGTGACGGCAGCGGTGTGCAAAAGGGCGGTGCGGACTACGGCGAGTTGCCCGGCGCCACGGTGAGCAACTCAGCTTCGGGCAACGTGCTCAGCACCTCTTTCAGCCAGTACGTGGGTAGAGTCTTCAATCACACTTTTAGGCAAAAGTTCGTTAAGCATATCAGTTGCTACTTCGAAACTCGGTAATTCTTCCAGCGTAGGTTCTCTGTCACATTCTAATTCATTGAATTTGTACTGCAACTCGCGGATTTCTTCGCTAGTAGCAGTTTTCGTTGGATTAGGTTTAATTCCAACTTTTTTCAAATTCTCCGTCAACTTATTCAAGGTGTTATCCAGATGTGCTCCACTTATGGGGGCTGTCGTGATGTCAAAGTTGGCTGTTTGACTTTGACTGGCAGCGACGGCATCATCGAAATCTTCCTCAGCCACTCCATAAAAATTTAGAACGGCTTCTGTCATCGCTGTGCGAGAATAGACTTTTTTCATACCACCATATTGGTACTTCGGTTCGCATTCTTCTCGCTTGGTCAATTTTACTCGAGGGATAGCCAAAATTGGTTTTTCTTCCTCAATAGTCATTAATTTTCGACTTTCTGGAAGTTTTACGTTCGGTA
>JANQFN010000404.1 GCA_028277825.1 Desulfarculaceae bacterium | reverse complement strand
ACGGCGGCGGCGGCCCGCAGGTCCTCCAGGCGGCCGTTGGTGCAGGAGCCGATGAACACGTTGTCGATCACGGTGTCGCTCAGGGGCTCTCCCGGGGTGAGGCCCATGTATTCCAGGGCCTGTTCGTCGTCGGCCACGCCCTTGGGATCGGGCACCGGATCGGTTATGGCCGCCACCTGGCCCGGGTTGGTGCCCCAGGTCACCTGGGGTTCCAGATCGTTTATGTCCAACTCCAACTCGCGGTCATAGGCGGCGCCGGGGTCGCTGGGCAGGGTGCGCCAGTGGGCCACCGCCGCCTCCCACTCCTCGCCCGCCGGTGCCAGGGGCCGGTCCTTGAGCCAGGCGAAGGTGGTCTCGTCCGGGGCGATGATGCCCGCCTTGGCCCCACACTCGATGCTCATGTTGCACACCGTCATGCGGCCTTCCATGGACATGTTTACAAAGGCCTCGCCGATGTATTCGATGGCCAGGCCGGTGCCCCCGGCGGTGCCCAAATGGCCGATGATGAACAGGATCAGGTCCTTGGGAAAACAGCCAACGGGCAAATCACCGCTGACCTTCACCGCCAGGGTGCTGGGTTTGTCCTGGGGCAGGGTCTGGGTGGCGAGCACGTGCTCCACCTCGGAGGTGCCCACCCCGAAGGCCATGGCGCCCAGGGCGCCGTGGGTGGCGGTGTGGCTGTCGCCGCAGATCACCAATTGTCCCGGCAGTATCACGCCCTGCTCGGGCATGGTCACGTGGATCACCCCTTGGCGCTTGTCCTGGTGCCCGAAGTAGGGCACCCCGAACTGCAGGGTGTTGGCCTCCAGGGCGGCCAGCTGCTCCTCGGCGATGGAATCGGCCAGGGGCCGCTCAAAGGGTTCGGTGGGCACCACGTGGTCACAGACCGCGAAGGTGAGGTCCGGCCGCCGCACCTGGCGGCCGTCGCGCCTGAGGGCCTCGAAGGCCTGGGGAGAGGTGACCTCGTGCACCAGGTGGCGGTCCACGTAGAGTAAGTCGGGCTGGCCCTCGCGGCTCAGCACCAGATGCTCTTGCCAAATCTTGTCAAACAGGGTGGCCATAATCGGTTATTTCTCCAGGCCCGTATTCGCCGGGCCCGTCCTGGGATTCAATTATCGTGGGCTCAGAATGCTTCCATCAATATAACATGGGTCAAGCCGTACGCTGGGTCTGGCTTCCGGGACATAGTGAAGGCGCTCATAGGCGCCCTAGTCCGCAGGCGAGGCGCGTGGTTGCAGCGATTTTGCTTCCGAGGCGTATTAATCGATACGTCGAGAAGCAAAATCGCGAAACCCGCGCCGCAGCCCGGAATAGGGCGCCTTGAAACTTAGTCTTCCAACCAGCCCATCATCTTGCGCAGTTTAGCCCCGACCTCCTCCATCTGATGGTCCTCGTCGGCCTTTAAGAGCGCATTGTACACCGGACGCTTGGCCTGGTTTTCCAGGATCCACTCGCGGGCGAAGCGGCCGTCCTGGATCTCGGCCAGGATCTCACCCATCTCCTCCTTGGCGCCCTCGTCCACCACCCGGGGCCCCCGGGTGATGTCGCCGTACTTGGCGGTGTCGGAGATGAAACGGCGCATCTTCTTGAGGCCGCCCTGGTAGACCAGGTCCACGATGAGCTTGGTCTCGTGGATGCACTCGAAGTAGGCCATCTCCGGGGCGTAGCCCGCCTCCACCAGGGTCTCGAAGCCGGCCTTCATCAGGGCGGAAAGGCCCCCGCACAACACCGCCTGCTCGCCGAACAAGTCGGTCTCGGTCTCCTCGGCGAAGGTGGTCTCGATGACCCCGGCCCGCGCCCCGCCGATGCCCTCGGCATAGGCCAGACCCAAGGCCTTGGCCTGGCCGCTGGCGTCCTGCTCCACCGCCACCAGGCAGGGTACGCCCTGGCCCTGCTCATACAGATCGCGCACCAGCTTGCCGGGGCCCTTGGGAGCCACCATGATCACGTCCACCTCCGGCGGCGGAGAGATCTGGCCGTAGTGCAGGTTGAAGCCGTGGGCAAAAAGCAGGGTGGCGTCATCTTTCATGTTGGGCGCCACGTTGTTCTCATACACCTGGGGCTGCACCGGATCGGGCAGCAGGAAGCAGATGAGGTCAGCCTCGGCCACCGCCTGGTTGACCTCCATGGGCTGCAGGCCGTCGGCCTCGCACAGCTGCCAGGAGGAGCTGCCCTCCCTGAGGCCCACCACCACGCGGCAGCCGCTGTCGGCCAGGTTGCGGGCGTGGGCCCGGCCCTGGGAGCCGTAGCCCAATACGCAGATGGTTTTCTCAGCCAGAAGGTTCAGGTCGCAGTCTTGGGAATAGTAGATGTTCAAACTCATTGAATGGTTCTCCTTATTATGAAAAAGCTTGTGCTTGTCTTACCAGTTGGGGTCCGGAGCCCGGCTGATGTTATAGGTGCCGTCTTCGGATTCTTCCGCGGGCTCCTCAGGCATCTGGCTGGCCCAGTAGTCGGACATGGGGCCCATCTGGCGGCTCAGGGCGATCTGGCCGGTGCGGGCCATCTCCAGGATACCGTGGGGCCGCATCACGTCGATAAAGGCCTCCACCTTGTTGCGGTTGCCGCTCACCTCGAAAACCAGGCAGTCGTTGTCCACATGGTCCACCCGGGCGCGGAAGATGTCGGCCAGCTGCAAGAGCTTGCCCCGTTCGGCCGGGTCGGCCTTGACCTTGATCAGCAAAAGGCCCCGCTCCACCCGGGGGGTGTCGCTCAGGTCGCTGACCTTGATCACGCTGACCAGGCGCTTGAGCTGCTTGACCACTTGTTCGATGATGGGTGGCTCGCCGGCCACCACCACGTTGATACGGCTGACCCTGGGGTCGTCGGTCTCGCCCACGGCCAAGGACAGGATGTTGAAGCCGCGCCGGGCGAAGAGCCCCGACACCCGGGAGAGCACGCCGGGCTCGTTTCGGACCAACACCGAGATAGGGCTCAGTTGATCGCTCATCGTTAGCCCCCACATCTCATGAAGGCCGGGCGTCCGGCTTCGCCAGCCCCCGGTATGCTGTGTTGCCGGCTGCGCTCCAGCCTCGATGTAGCTCTGGCTACACCTCCGGCTGTCGCTTGCCGGACGCCTTGCCTCCCGGCGGCTGGCTGTGCCGGGCTTGGACGAGAACTGTATTGTGATAAAAGCCTTGGCATTTTATATCGCTCCAATCGATTGCTTAGTTGGCATTCGCCGCCCAACCCTCATGAGATGTGGGGGCTATTCCTCCTTGCCTTCGCAGGGGATGAAGTCGGCGTTGGCCCCGCCGGGCGGGACCATGGGCAGCACGTCGGCCGCCGGCTCCACTGCCACCTCCAGCACCACCGGCAGGGAGTGTTCGGCGGCCTGGCGGCGGCCCCAGTCCAGGGCGGTCTCCAGTTCACCGGGGTCGGTCACCCTGCGGCCCATGCCGCCGAAGGCCTTGGCCACCTCGTGGAAGGGCGGCGGCTTCAGATCGGTCTCGGCCTTGCGCCGCTCGAAGAAGCGGTCCTGCCACTGGCGCACCATACCCAGGTAGTTGTTGTTCAACACCACCGCCACCAGGGGCACCTTATAGCGCACCGCGGTGGCCAACTCCTGGATGTTCATCAAAAAGGAGCCGTCACCGTCGATCAGCACCACCTCGGCCTCGGGGCGGCCCAGCTTGGCGCCCATGGCCGCGGGCAGGCCGTAGCCCATGGTGCCCAGGCCGCCGGAGGTCAAAAAGCAGCCCGGCCGGCGGAAGGGATAGTACTGGGCGGTGAACATCTGGTGCTGGCCCACGCCGGTGACGATCACGGTGTCCTCATTGAGCATCTCGCCCATGGTCTGGATCACTCGCTGCGGGGCCAACACCCCGGGGTGTTCGGGGTAGACCATGGGGAACTTCTTCTTCCAGCCCTGGATCTGCTTGTACCAGGCGCTTAAGTTCGGCTTGATGTCCCAGGCCACTGCGCCTTGGGCCAGGGCCTTTAACACCGGCTTGGCGTCGCCCACCACCGGCACCGCGCATTCCAGGTTCTTACCGATCTCGCTGTCGTCCACGTCCACGTGGATCAACTGCGCCTCGGGCGCGAACTGGTCCAGCTTGCCGGTGATGCGGTCATCCAGGCGGCTGCCCACCACCAGGATCACGTCGGCGTGGTACAGGGCCAGGTTGGCGTAGCCGGTGCCGTGCATGCCGGGCATGCCCAGGCTCAGTTCGTGGTCATGGGGGAAGTTGCCCAGTCCCATCAAGGTGCTGGTCACCGGCGCCCCGCAGGCCCGCACCAGGCCCATCAACTCGTCGCTGGCGCCGGCGGTGATCACCCCGCCGCCGGCCAGGATCACCGGCCGCTTGGCCTTGCCCAACAGCTCCAAGGCCTTTTCGATCTGCAAGGGATTGCCCCGGTAGGGGGGCTTGTAGCCGCTGGGGGGCAGGGGCACCGCCTGGGAGGGCGGAGCCGGGGCCAGGCCCAGGTCGCGGGGCAGGTCGATCAAGACCGGGCCGGGCCGGCCGGACAGGGCCACGAAAAAGGCCTCGGCCAGGACCTCGGGCAGCTCCTCGGTGGAGCTGAGCTGGTAGTTGTGCTTGGTGATGGGCATGGTGATGCCCCGCATGTCCGCCTCCTGAAAGGCGTCGTTGCCCAACAGGCCGGAGACCACCTGTCCGGTGATGGCCACCATGGCGGTGGAGTCCATCATGGCGTCGGCCAGGCCGGTGACCAGGTTGGTGGCCCCGGGTCCGGAGGTGGTCATCACCACCCCGGGCCGGCCCGAGGTGCGGGCATAGCCCGAGGCCATGTGGGCCGCGCCTTGCTCGTGGCCCACTATCAGGTGGCGGATGGAGCCGTCGCGGTACAGGGCGTCATACACCGGCATGATGGCCCCGCCCACCATGCCGAACACCACGTCCACCCCCTGATGCTTCAGGCAGGCGATAACCGCGTCAGCCCCGGTGAAATCCTGATCTTGCTGTGTACTTTCCATTGGTTTGGCTGGATTATTCATGATCCTTACCTCATAAAGCCTAATTTCCTTTGAGGATGGCGCCGCCGGCCGCGCTGCCCACCAGGGCGGCATAACGGGCCAGGACGCCGCGGGTGAAGCGGGGCGCCGGAGCCTGCCACTTGGCGCGGCGGGACTCCAGCTCACCTACATCAACCTGCAAGGAAATCTTTCTGTCCGGGATGTCGATGGCGATGACGTCGCCGTCCTCAACCAGGGCCAAGGGGCCTCCGGCGGCGGCCTCGGGGGAGACGTGGCCGATGGCCGCGCCGCGGCTGGCCCCGGAGAAACGGCCGTCGGTGACCAGGGCCACCTTTCCGTCCAGGGGCCCGCCGGCGATCATGGAGGTCAGGGCCAGCATCTCGCGCATGCCCGGCCCGCCGGCCGGCCCTTCGTAGCGCACCACCAGCACCTCGCCGGGCTGGATATCCCCGGCCTGGTAGGCAGCCACCCCGTCCTCTTCTTTTTCAAACACCCGGGCCGGGCCGGAGAAGACCAGCATGTGCTCGGCCACCGCAGCGCTTTTGACCACGCAGCCGTCCGGGGCCAGATCGCCCTTGAGTATGGCCAGACCGCCCTCGGTGTGGACCGGATCGTCAAGGGGCATGATCACCCGCCGTCCCAAGGCCTCGCTGGTAGAGGCCTCGGCGGGCAGGTAATCGCCGATGACACCGCCCACCGCCGGGCACTCGGCGTTGATCAGAGGCTCCAGGGCCTTCATGACCGCCCCCACCCCGCCTGCGGCGCCCAGGTGCTCCATGCGGTGCTGGCCGGCCGGGCTCATCAGGCACAAATGCGGGGTGGTCTGGGCCAGGCGGTCGAAGTCGGCCAGGCCGAAGTTCACCCGGGCCTCATGGGCGATGGCCGGCAGGTGCAGGCAGGTGTTGGTGGAGCCGCCCAGGGCCAGGTCCACCCGGCAGGCGTTTTCAAAGGACTTAGCACTGAAGATCTGGGAGGGTCTCAAGTCCTTTTCGATCAGTTTCAAAACGGCGCGCCCCGCCTGCCGGGCCAGCTCCTCCCGCTGGGGGCTGTCGGCCAGGGCGCAGGCCCCGCCGGGCAGGGTTAGCCCCAAGGCCTCGGTCAAACAGGCCATGGTGTTGGCGGTGAACATGCCGGCGCAGGAACCGGGGCCGGGGCAGGCGGCGCACTCCAGCTCGGTCAGCTGGTCCTCGCTCATCTGGCCAGAGGCCACCTTGCCCACGCCCTCGAAGACGCTGGCCAGGTCCACCACCTCGCCCTGGTAGCTGCCGGCGGCCATGGGGCCCCCGGTGAGCATGATGGCGGGAAGGTCCAGGCGGGCGGCGGCCATGAGCATGCCGGGCACGATCTTGTCGCAGGAGGAGATCAAGACCAGGGCGTCAAAGGCGTGGGCGTTGGCCATCAACTCCACGCTGTCGGCCACCACCTCGCGGCTGGGCAGGGAGGAGTACATGCCCGCGTGGCCCATGGCGATGCCGTCGCAGATGCCGATGGTGTTGAACTCGAACGGCACCCCCCCGGCCTCGCGGACCCCGTCTTTGACCAGCTCGGCCAGGCGGTTGAGGTGCATGTGACCCGGAATCACCTGGTTGAAGGAGTTGGCGATGCCCACAAAAGGGCGGCCCAACTCCTGGTCATCCAGGCCCAAGGCCCGGAGCAGGGAACGTTGCGGCGCCCGCAAGACGCCCTTTTTCACCTGGTCGCTGGGTAAAGACATTTTTTCCAAAAACCTTCCGCCCCCGGTCTTTTATGGGGGCCCCTCTCATGAACAACGGCCAGCGGGGGAACGGGGAGACTGCGCCCCTTCGCCCTAGCGGCCTTAAACTACTCTAGATTGTGGGTGAGAGTGTTTGCGGCCCCTACCGGGGCAGAATAATCAAGGAGGCTACTACTACGCACAAAAGGAAAAACCAGGAGGCGGGAAGGACGGAGAAGTGCTTGGCTTGTGCCTGGGTGAATGATGCCGCTGGTTTTCGCCGCATGGCTATAACCTCCATTGATTGCGGAATATAGAGTCTGTAACACCAGCCTAGCATCTTGTCAACCGGGCAGGGGCAATTTTTTCACCGGGGCCGGGGGGTTGGGTGTCATGCGGTTTATTGCAAGGAAGAGCCTCGCAAGAAAGAGCCAAAGGGATGCCGCTGGAATTGGGCTGAGTGCGACGGAAAGCAAAAGACGGTTTTGAAGAAAAAAAGTGTCGTTGCGAGGAGCGGTCTCTTGGCCGCGACGAAGCAATCTCCGCCCCAAGCAAGGGGCTTGGAAAGTATCGTGGGCGGTTGCAAATTGACAAATCTACCCAGCCATATGGTCTTCTCCGGCCGCCACCATTGAGGGAAGGGGAGGATTGCCACGTCTCGGCGGGGGAGCGGTTGCTTCCAGGTGATATTCTCCCGCCGCCGCTCCTCGCAATGACCACTGTTTTCTGGGGTCTTTAACGGGCCCCAGAGTGGATAACACCGGCTTGGTTCAGTGTTTGCTGTTCAGCGTCTTTTTTCCTTTACCAACCAAAAGGGCTAGCGCGACATTGGTGAAGCGTATCGGTCTGGGCGGGTTCTAGGTTCCGCCACCACGGCTGGCCCACAGGGTGAACCAGGTGAACTCGGTTTCGCGCTCTTCCACGATTTCATAGCCCACCGACTCCACCAGGTCCGCCAGCGGCCCACGCTGGGAGCGCATCACCCCGGAGAGGATCAGGTCAGGGAAACCGGACAGGTCCCGGGGCGGCGACCACAACTCCTGGTGCACCTGCCAGGGTACGTTGGCCAAGACCAGCGGCGCCGGCTGGTCCAGGAAATCCTGGGCCGGGCCCTCTTGGACCTCGATCGTGAGCCCATTGATCTCGGCGTTGTTTTGGGTGGTGCTGACACAGAGGGGGTTCAGGTCCACCGCCAGGACCGTCTCGGCGCCCCAGGCGGCCGCGGCCAGGGCCAGGATGCCGGTGCCGCAGGCCAGGTCCAGCACTCGGCCCAGGGGGCCCTGCCCGCGGCGCAGCCACAACAACTCCAGGCAGTGGCGGGTGGTGGGGTGCAGGCCCGAGCCGAAGACCAGGCCCGGGTCCAGAAGCAGGCGGCGTTTGCCCGCCGGCGGCTGGCCGGGGTTCCAGGCCGGGGTGATCCACAGATCGCCGGCCACCAGGGGCTCCAGGTCCAGGCCGCCCTGCCATTGCTCGTAGCTCAGGTGGTGGCGCTGCCGCAGCTCCAGGCCGCCGGCGGCGCACAGGGCCTCCACCGCCTCATCCGTTGGTGCCGAAAAGAACATGAAGCTGGAGCCCTCTTCCAGCCAGAGGCCCAGATAAGTTCCGCCCAGCTCCAAAGCGAGGGAGCGGGCGTCGCCGCCGATCTCATAGATATAGAGCTGATCGTAAGGCGCCTGGTTCACCTTGGGGACTCTCCATGGGCGCAGCTATGCGCCAGCTTCCGGTGGAAGCGTATTTTTGCAACGATTTTATAAGGATAGTCGCCAGAGCCCCAGGCGGGGCTCCAGCGGCTACGGCTTAGGCCTCGAGGACGAAGATCACTTCTAGACGGACCCGATACTCCGAAATTTGGCCATCGGCCACCGACACCCGCTGTTCCACCACGCGCATACCGGTGATGCCGCGCAGGGTGCGGGTGGCGCGCTCAAAGCCCACCTTGATGGCATCGTCAAAACCCACCGGGCTGGCGGCCACGATCTCGGTGACCCGGGCAACACGCTTCTCTCCCATGAACTACCTCTCACTCCCCGCGGGTGTGCCCCGCTGAAGGAAAAAAGCCCTAAACGGTCCTTATAATTGGGCTTATTAATATTGACCACTAAGGGTTTGCTAACGCTGCACCTAGGCTATCACAAGCCTTTTGAGCCATACAAGATGAAAAGTCGTTCACCTGGGAGCTAAGCGGCCAATGCCTTTGTGACTTTTGGCGCTTTTTGCCTTGACAGGGGGTAATGGCCGGTATATGTCTGCCTAGTCAGCCCGCTAAACAGGATTTTCCTTTTTCAGGGGCGGGCCGCGATGCTAAGCAAACCACCCAGAGCCGTGTGGGACCACCTGGCCCTGGTGATGCAAGTGGGACTCACCTTCGCCGGTTCCGTCCTACTTTGCCTATACATAGGCTACAAGTTGGATGAATGGTTGGACACCAAAGGGCTGTTCATCACCCTCTTTATCTTGCTGGGCATCGCCGGAGGCGGCTACACCGCCTACCGCCAGATCATGGATCTAGGCATTACGCCCGAGGACGACCAAGAAGGTGACAAGCCACACGAGCCATAGCGCTACCCCCCTGGGCGGATTCATCAAGCAAGTCATGATGCGCGCACTCCTGTTCACCCTGGGGGGCGCGCTGATTCTTTTGGTGCTGGGCCACCCCGACTGGGCCAAGGGCCTGGCCCTGGGTGGTCTGGCCTCAGCGGCCAACTTCCTGATCATGTCCTGGCTGCTGCCCAAGGCGCTGGACCCGTCCCGGGGCAAGACCCAGGGCTTCACCCTGGTTTCGCTGGCGCTCCGCTTTGGGGTCATGGCCGGCGCCCTGGGCCTGGCTTTGGCCGATCCGGCGCGCATCGCCATAGCCCCCTGCGCCCTGGGGCTGTTCATGGTGCAGATCACCTTGCTCAGCGACCGTTTGATGGGCGGCCGCCTGGTGGGCACCGCATCGGAGGGACGTTAGCACCGTGAATGACCTGACCAACGTTCCCCACTGGTATCTCAGCCTGGGCGGTCTCACCCTGGAGTTCAACTCCGAGACCCTGATCATGTCCTGGCTGGTGATGGCCATCATCATCGCCTTCGGCTGGCTGGCCACCCGCAAGCTCACCTTTTTGCCCGGGCCCTGGCAGACCCTGGGCGAGGTCATGGTCAGCGCCTTTGAGGGCCTGGTCAACGACGCCCTGGACGAGGGCAACCGGCACTACTTCCCCCTGATCATCACCATCTTTTTGTTCGTGTGGCTCTCCAACATGCTGGGGGTGATCCCGGGGCTTTCCGAGCCCACCAAGGACCTGAACACGCCGCTGGCCTACGGCATCCTGGGCTTTTTCATCGCACATTACGCCGGCATCAAGACCAAGGGCATCAAGGCCTACTTGAACGAATACATCCAGCCCATGTTCTTCATGGCCCCCTTGAACATCATCGGCGAGTTGTCCAAGGTGGTGTCCATCTCCTTCCGTCTCTACGGCAACATCATGGGCGGTTCCATCATCATCCTGGTGGTCAGCGATCTGGTCTACGGCTTGGTGCTGCCGCCGCTGTTGAACGCCTTCTTCGGCATCTTCGTAGGCACCATTCAGGCCTTCGTTTTCACCATGCTGACCCTGGTTTATATCTCGGTGCAGACCAAGTAGGGACGGGTAATGGCCTTTAGCGCAGACATATGGGTACAGGCCGCAGCCTACTTGGGGGCCGGTTTCGCCATTGGCTTCGGGGCCATCGGCGCCGCCCTGGGCGAGGGCTACGCCGCGGGCAACGCCAGCCGCGCCATCGGCAAGAACCCGGCCATGAGCGGCGCCATTTTGAAAAACATGCTCATCGGCCAGGCCGTGGCCGAAAGTGCGGGCATCTTCGCCCTGGTCATCGCCATGCTCCTGGCCTTCATCGGCACCGAAGGCGCGCCCCTGATCAAGGCCTTCGCCCTGATGGGCTCGGGCCTGGCCATGGGGCTTTCCGCCATCGGCTCGGGCGCGGGCAGCGGTTTCCCGGCGGCCGAGGCCTGTGTGGGCATCGCCGAAAACCCCAGCACCCAGGGCACCTTGACCACCAACATGCTCATCGGCTCGGCGGTGAGCCAGACGCCGGCGATTTTCGGCATGGTGGTGGCCTTCATGCTGATGTTCATCGACTGGTCCGGCCAACCGCTTTGGCCCGGCTGGGCGGCGGTGTTGGGCGCCGGTTTGGCCGTGGGGCTGGCCGCCATCGGCTCGGGCGTGGGCTCGGGCATGCCGGCCGGTGCGGCCACCGCGGGCATTGCCCGCCAACCGAGCGCGGCCACCACCATCCGCACCAACATGCTCATCGGCAGCGCGGTGAGCCAGACGCCGGCGATTTTCGGCATGGTGGTGGCCTTCATGCTGATGTTCATCGACTGGTCCACCTCGCCGCCCTGGCCCACCTGGGCCGCCCTGTTGGGCGCCGGCCTGGCCACCGGCCTCTCCGCCATCGGCCCGGGCATCGGCAACGGCTTCACCGCCCAGGAGGCGGCGGCGGGCATCGCCCGGGTGCCGGAGGCTTCGGGCCCGGTGACCACCACCATGCTCATCGGCCAAACCGTGGCCCAGTCCACGGTGATTTACGGATTTTTGGTCAGCCTGATCCTTTTGTTCATCCCCCGGGAGGCCTCAGAGGCCATGACCGCCTGGGTGGCGCCCCTGTCCGCCGGCATCTGCATGGGCTTCGGCGGCATCGGGCCGGGGGTGGGCGAGGGATTGGCCGCGGCCTACACCGTCAACCGCATCGCCAAATTTCACGAGGAGCAGAGCGTGCTCCTGACCCGGGTGATGCTGGTGGGCCAGGCGGTTTCCGAGTCCACCGGCATCTACTCGCTGATCGTGGCCCTGCTGTTGTTGTTCGTGATCTGATTTACACCGCCCGGCTGATTAATTGCCGGGCATGTTGAGAAATATCTCAAGGAGGCATAGACAATGGCCATTGAAGGCGCGGAACTTGTGAGGGCGGCCGCCCTGATGGGCGCGGGACTGTCCATGGGCCTGGGCGCCATCGGCCCCGGCGTGGGCGAGGGCTTCGCCGCGGGCAAGGCCTGCGAGGCCATCGGCAGAAACCCCAAGGAGGCGGGACTGCTCACGCGCACCATGCTGGTGGGCCAGGCGGTTTCCGAGTCCACGGGCATCTATTCCCTGGTGGTGGCGCTGCTTTTGATCTTCGTGGTCTAAAGGACAAACACCGACCATGATTAGTATCAACGCCACCCTGATCGTGCAGATCATCAATATCCTGGTGCTGATCTTCATCCTTAACCGGTTGATGTACAAGCCCATCAGGAAGATGATCGCCGAGCGCGCCGCTTCGGTGGAACAGGGCCGGGCCGACGCCCGCGCCTTGGCCGAGCAGGCCACCGCCGAGGGCGAGACCTACGCCAGCAAGCTGGGCGAAGGCCGCCGCCAGGTGCGCGCCCGCCTGGAAGAGGTGCGCACCCAGGCCGAAAAAGAGGCCCGGGGGGTGATCAACCAGGCCCAGGAAAAGGCGCGGGCCGAAGCCGATCAGCTTATGGGGGAGATCCACGTTGAGATGGAGCGGGCCCGGGCCGACATCAAAAAGCAGGCAGAAGGAGTGGCAACCAGCATGGCCAGCCGGCTCTTGGGCAGGGAGGTGTCGTGAGAACCCTTTGCCTCATAGGCGCCCTCGCCGCCGTGCTCCTGGCCGCCGGCCCCGCCTGGGCGGCCGAAGCCGAGCCCTCGGCTTTCAGGCTGTGGTGGGATTGGGGCTGGCGCATCATCAACTTCCTGGTGCTGGCTTTTGTCATCGTCAAGATGGCCAAGCAGCCCATGAAGGACTTCCTCTCCGGCCAGAGGGCCAAGGTGGCCGAAGAGCTGGAGGCCATGGAAAAGGCCAAAGCCACGGCCAAGGCCGATCTGCTCAAGATTCAAAAGCAGACCGTCGGCCTGGCCCAGGAGCT